>JAQGKG010000296.1 GCA_028290245.1 Devosia sp.
TCGGCTTTGCCGAGCTACTTAGAGCGGGTAACCACACCTTGCCTTCCCCTGATGAGGGGAGGTGAGGCACTATCACGTCTCTATCGACGCTCGGACTCCTCCTCCTTAAGAGGGACTTACATACTTGACTGACGTGTGAATGACGACAGTCCGGGCGGGACAGTCCGGCGCGACGAAATCGTGATTACACTCGAGATGATTGAATCATTGTTCGAGGTGGAATGCACAATTTCGATGATGCAGAAAATCGGCTGTTAGATGCTACAGATTTTTATTGGCGATATATTTTCGCTGCCCGAAGTCATGCAGTTTGGAGTCAAATCAATTCGAGCAGGAAGGAAGGTTTGGACTCTACCTCAGGGCGGTTGATGAACGCGCTTGTGATGATTTTGACTGACAGTATGAAGCGGCTCTTGGGTCGGCCAGTTTTTTGTCTAGGTCGGGCTCCATGAACCTAACGCGTACGCCTGGATCAGACGTACGTGTGAGAGAGCCCACAGTTGTCTCGATAAGCTTTAAATGCATGCAGAGTTTGACGATCGTCGGATGGCTGAAACTGTTTATCTCGAGGCGATGGGCAAACTTGTTCCTGATCTGGCCGATGGTTCCGATGTCCTGGAAAGCTTGGGTGCTGATGATTCCCAAGGCGTAGGCCAGTTTCGCTTTGGTGTCGTAGTCACCTAGTCTGCCGCCTGACGAGTTAAAGAGATCGTCCCTGGTTCTCCCTTCTCTTGGGAAATGCTTAAGAAGCGTTTCCGTTAGAACAGAATCGGTGATTGCCGCCCCCACCACGGCTGCCGCCCTAGGGGTCTCGGTGCTAAGCTCCATCACGGCGTCCATCGAGACATCCGCGCTTAGGAACCAATAAGCCATCAACGACCCCGCCAAAAATACAGCGATGCCGAAGCAGCAAAACGCCGTGATGAGATGTTGAAGCGCATGCTCAACACTCCCCACAGCCAAAGCCTACTCATCCTCAGAGTCGAGTCCGAAATCAAAAAAAGCTGGCGCGGGTTCGCCGGGCCGCGGCCCGGAAACCGGCCCGGCCTTTTGTCTTTGCCACCGACGAAAGTTTCGTCAACTTCAACCGACTTGCCTTCACCACCAAGCGGACCAGTGGGGATCAGCTCACGGATGCGGTGCGCATGAACCAAGCGGACTTGTAGATCACGCCAAGCATGCGGTGAAGCTGGCGGGCGCCCATGCTTCCCACTCACTGCCTCACTGGCGGCGCAATCAGCGCTTCGAGCTTGTCCATATCCTGCGTCTGGACGAACTGCAGGGCGAAGCCGACGTCGAGGTAGCGCACCACCCGGCCGACTAGCTTGCCGACCGCCATGGGAACGCCTAGGCCGGGCCAGATCGCGGCCGAAACGGCGATGCCGGACTGGGACATGTCGATGACGAAGCACGGCATCTGCGACCCGTCCGCCAGGGTCAGCACGGTGCGCGGATCGCGTGGTATGATGCGTTTGTGCTCGCGCTTGTCGGGTTGCTGTCCGTGTACGCGCCGCTTTTGCCACATGATCTTGCTGCCCAGCTTGTTTCGCTCGGCGTCGGACAGCAACAGCTCGAGAACGAAGCCCGATGGCAGCCTGCGGGTGATCTTGCCGCGCAGAATGCCAAACTCATCGAAGTGGGCAGTGACGATCTCGCCCTCGCGCCCGGCGACGGGGCCGACAACCACAGCGATGCGCGTGGAAATGGAGCACAGGCGGCAGGCATAAACCGCGACTTTGCCGTCGGCGCCGAACCTACGTTCGGGCAACGCATAGCGACCCGCAACAGCGCCGATAAAACGGACGTCGTGCTTGTCGAAATGCGACCGTTGCGCCGAAGCGCTAGCCTCTCCCAGTTGAAACATGGGGCTCCCGACCCATTAGTTCCCGATGAGAAGGTAATCTAAACGATAAATCTTAAACACTCATCACGAATTTATTCGTGAGGAAGCGTGTTGATTTATGCCGCCGAATTGCTGTTATCAGCGCGGCCCAATTGAGCAGACTGCGTCTCCGTTAGCCAACCTCTGCAGCCATGGCGGCGAAATGCGGTTCCGGGCTTTCGACTTCCTTGAGCCGGCGGTTCTCGATCAGGAAAAACCGGCTGCCGAGGCCCCGGACAAAGCTGCGATCATGTGACACCAAAATACAGGTGGCGCCGTGGGCGAGAATTTCTTCCTCAAGCGCCTCCTGCCCGGGGATATCGACATGATTGGTCGGCTCATCCAGCAGGTAGAAATTGGGCTGCTTCAGCCGAATGGAGAGCAGTCCCAGCCGGGCACGTTGGCCAAACGATAGCTCCGACATCGGACGATCCTGCTTTTCCAGCGCAAAGCCGGCGGCCGCCAGCAGGCTCTTGCTGCGCTGGTCGCCTTCGTTGAAGCTGCTGGTGATGTAGCCGAGCGGCGATGCCTTGGCGGGCAGGAAGCTCATGGCCTGATCGACATAGCCGGGCACTACCTGCGGGCTGACGCGAATGCCCGCCGTTTCGGCGCCCTGCATAGCCCGATGCACGAGGCCGATGAACTGCGACTTGCCGGTACCGTTGCGGCCGAGGATGACCAGGCGGTCGCCCTGGAACACATGCAGCTTTTCGATGCGGAACAGCTTGTCGCCGACCGGGCTGGTGACCTCGACATTCTCCAGCGCCAGCATGACACGAGCCTGAGCGCCGCTATTGCCCAGCTTGATCTCGCCACTGCGCTCCTTGTGCAGCGACAGCACGGCAGTCTCGATCTTTGCCGCCCGGTGGCGCAGGTATTTCGACTTCACCACCAACAGGTCGCTGCCAGAGTTGATGCCGATATTGGTCAGCTTGGCGGCCTGCTTGCGCAAACGACCGACCTCCTTGAGGTCCTTTTCGCGCTTGGCCTCAGCCGCTTCGTCCAACTCGGCCAAAGCGATGCGAGCCTTGCTGTAAGGCAGCGGGAAATAGTGGCTGGCATCCGGTCGCAGGAACAGCGTGCGGTTGGTGGTGACGTCGAGAAACTGCCGGTCATGGCTGGCGATGATCACCGGGATGTTTCGCGCCGCTTGGTTGATCCAGTTTTCGAGCTGGAACAGCTTGCCGAGGTCGAGATGGTTGGTCGGCTCATCGAGCAGCAGCGCATCGGGTTGCAGTACCCAGCAGCGGGCGATCAGGGCGATGCGCTGCCAGCCGCCTGACAGTTCCGTCAGCTTGCGGTTACGCATGGCAGCAGGCGTCTCGAACTCATCGAGCACCACATCGACACGCCAGCTATCGGTATCGCGGTCGGCCGGCGGCAGTGCTTCCAGTACGGCGTCGTAAAGCGTCAGGCCCATGCTGGCAGCCGGCATGTCCTGCTCGACATAGCCGACGGTCAGGCCGCGCGAGCGGGTGATATCGCCGGTGGTTAGTTCGCCCTGCCCGGCCATGGCCCGTAGCAGCGTGGTCTTGCCGCGGCCATTGCCGGCAACAAGTCCGACGCGATCACCGTCGGCGATGACGAAGTTCAGGTTTGCAAAGAGGGTGTCGGTGGCCACAAGGCCGGCGTTGCGGAGGCTGATCGAGCCCATGTTCATATCTCACTAGTGCAGCGCTAAGGCGCCGAATGCCGTTGGGAGGCGGTCAAAAACCGCCACGGAGGGCAAACCGATGGTGAGACAGAAATTCAGTCGTACCAGTAACCGGTCAGCCCTGCAGCGAAAGCCACAGGGCGCAAACCGGGCCACTTGAACGGCGCGTATAAAGCAAAGTCATCCGCGCCCTCCCTGAGTTTGTGTGCTGGCGTCAGCGATCAATAACCGCCGGTGACACGGAAATCAATCAGCGCAGATCAGAGGAAATAGAACATGGTCGCTACTACAGCGATAACCCCATAACGCGGGGCGGTGAACTTGGCCAACCGGTACGCAATACCTGATCCGGCATGCGGCCAAACACCGAAGACGATTGAGCCGGCAGGCATCGGATACGCAGAACTAGGATCCCGATCGGCTCGCATACGGAAACTCCAGACAAAAACCGTATGCAACGTTTCTAGCAGCCTGCGTTTAAGAAAGTGCTTTCAAGAACCAAACAGAACGTAAACCGAGCGCCCGATCTTGGGACGGGTTTGTATTAATTCCAGAAATTATGCCGCGCGACGCAATTGCTGGCTGCCCTCGACGCGACCGGTGCAGATGTTGAAATCCAACAGATACACGACGCCATCGCGGGTAGCCCGGACCTGGATGTTCCGCTGCATCACCACATTGAGCGAGATATTGGTGTAGCCGAGATCGGCCACGGCATCGCGGATTTGCCGGTCGTTCATGCAGCTGAAGCGCTCGGGGGCGTAGAAGTCACTTTCCTCGTCGCCGAAGAAAATGCCGAAACCTGACGACTGTGCCTGTACGGGCATCGACACCCCGATACCAAGCAGCAGGGCCGTAAGGGCAATCATCGGGAATTTGGACATTGTGGCCTCCTTGAAGCGGAAAACGTTCATTTTCCCTATTCGGGCTTAATGCAGCGGGAATTTGTTGTTCATCTTCCGTTCAGTTTTGTGGAGAACTCCGCCTCCATGGGCAGGTTCCCTGCCCGGCTCGGCAAACCTCTAGGATATGCTAGAAGGCGAAAACGCCCGATTCGGGCGCAAGACGGA
>JAQGKG010000472.1 GCA_028290245.1 Devosia sp.
GAGTTCTCCGGCGGCCAGCGCCAGCGCATCGCCATCGCCCGCGCCATCGTCGCTGGCCCAACACTTCTGTTGGCCGACGAAGCGGTAAGTGCGCTCGACCTCTCGACCCGCATCCGCATCGTTGAGCTCTTGAAACAGCTCAGCGCCCGCATGACCTTGGTGTTCGTTTCGCATGACATCGGCGTCGTCGCCGCGCTCTGCGAAAAGATCGTCATCCTGGAACAGGGCCGCATAGTCGAAGCCGGCGCCACCAAAACCATTCTTGCCAACCCACAACATCCCTATGCGCAGCGGCTGCTTGCCAGCGTGCCGCGCATGCCAGCCTGAGGAACACCACATGTCCGCACCCACCGATTATCTCGCTGAGCTCGAAGCCTGGAAGATGAAGCGCCTCGCCGGCCTCAAGGCTCCCGGAGGCTGGCTCAACATTATTGGCCGCTTCTGGCTCGAAGCAGGCACCGTGACCTTCGGCACCGCCGCGGACAATGATCTAGTCCTGTCTGCCGGCCCTGCCCACGCCGGCTCGATCACCCAGGACGAGGCTGGCAGCGTAACCTTCACGCCCGTCAATGGCGCCCCCCAGCCCATCAAGCTCGACAAGCATCACCCGCCGCGCTTCACCGTCGAAAACCTGCTGTGCGAAGTGACCACGCTCAATGGCCAAAACGCCCTGCGCATCCGCGACACGGCCTCCACGGCACCCGCTGAACTCACCGCCATCGACTATTTCCCCGGCGATGCGAAATGGCGTGTCGAAGCCGAGTGGGTTCCGCTCGAAACTCCCAAGGGCATGACGGTCGATACCAGCAAGTCGATCCCAACCGATGTCGAAGCTACCCACAAGGCAGTGTTCACGATCGACGGCCAACAGTTCGAGCTGTTCGCCACCCACGGCAGCGCCACCTCGCCGCAGTTCGTCATCCGCGACCTGACCTCGCGTGACAGCACCTATCCCGCCTCACGCTTCGTCTTCGGCGAGAACGTCACCGAAACCAGCATCATGTTGGACTTCAACAAAGCCATCAACCCGCCCTGCGCCTTCACCGAACACGCCGTCTGCCCACTGCCACCGGCCGAAAACGTGCTGCCAATCCGCATCGAAGCCGGCGAAAAGCGACTATTTTCAGCGCACTAGGCTTTGAGGGGCTCCTTACGCTGAAGCCGACGGAAAAAAGTTGCTAGACACCTCACCGTGCCAGATCTGCAACAGCGAAAGTGCTTGCCAGCCTGGCCCTGGGTATCCTGAACGACGTTATAACGAGAGAGGCGGCAAGCCGTGAGCTGACACTTATCGTCCTCAGGGTGATGTTCACTGCCGCAAGCCATTTCGCAAATGCAATGGAGCTCTCACAGCAAGGTAGCGAGTTGATAGCTGCGGCGATCACTCAATTGATCGGCACGCGCTCCTAAAAGGCCCATCAGCTATTTATACCGGGCTCTAGAATGTCTCAGTTGTAAGAACGAGCCACACAGTTTGCACCCGAGGCGCACGGGTCGATTGACCAGCGACGCAAGTACACCGGCGACCCTTACATCGTGCACCCGATTGCTGTGGCTGAGATCGTCCGATCCGTACCGCACACTGAGGAAATGCTCGCCGCGGCGCTGCTTCATGACGTGGTCGAGGAAACCCTGTTTTAATCGAGGAAATCGAAACGGAGTTTGGCCCAGTCGTGGCTGCACTCGTGGGCTGGCTCACCGACGTATCGAGACCGTCAGATGGCAATCGAAAGAAGCTTAAGCACCTTGATCTGTTGCATTCGGCAAAGTCGCCGCGCGAAGCCAAGACAATTAAGTTAGCAGACTCGATCGATAACACGCTGTCGCTATCAAGGTACGACCGCAGCTTTTGGCCTGTCTACCGGCGCGATTAAGAAGCGCTGCTGCATTGCAGTGGCGAAGACACCCCCGACAGCTGCAGGTGGAGAGTGCAAGAGACCGCCACCCGCCAACATCACCCATGCGACGTCGCGTCGCTGTTCATGCGTGCAGTGCCATCAAGACCGATTTCGTCCTATCGGCGGAAATCATGGCTATTGCACTGGCAGAATTGCCCAGCGAGAGTTTCGTAACCCAGGCAATTGTGTTGTTCTTCGGAGCAGTCGGCATCACTGTCGCTGTCTATGGCTCGGTCGCCTTGATCGTCAAAGCTGACGATGTCGGCCTGTGGATGGCGCGGGATGGCCGCACCGGCCCGACGCGCGCCTTCGGCCGCGGCATCGTCATCGGTATGCCCTATTTTCTCACTGGCCTGACCATCGTCGGCACTGCGGCAATGATCTGGGTCGGCGGCAGCATCATCGTACACGGTGTGCACGATTTCGGCCTGCATTTGGCGGGTGACGTGATCCACGACGCTTCGGTTTCCGCCGGTGCAGTTCTTGGTGGCGTTGTCGGCTGGGTTGTCGAAACCTTGGGCTATGCCACTGCCGGCATTGCGGTCGGCGCCGTTGCAATACCCGTGGTCGGCTATTTGATCTCGCCACTTTGGACTGCGATCAAGAAGATGCTGCCTGGCGCAAAGACAACCACTACATAGCGGCCAAGTTCTACTGGCTGATCCTGAGAGCTTGAGGGACATAGTTCGCCGAATAGCGGCATCGATGATCGGCTGTGAGGAGGGATGGGTGACGGTTGCCAGAGGAACTCAGGCAGCACCCTGTCGTTCTTCACAGCCCTCATGGAGTTTTCATCGATGCCGTTGATCGGATTCCACGCCTCCCACGAGCAGATCGATCCGGCATCCTTGCTGAAAGCCGTCGTTCTTGCGGAACAAGCCGGTTTCGCCGCCGCGATGTGTTCGGACCACTTCGCGCCCTGGAGTGCAAACCAAGGGCAGTCCGGGTTTGCATGGTCCTGGCTGGGTGCGGCGCTACAGGCAACGTCCCTTCCGTTCGGTGTCGTGAACGCACCGGGGCAGCGGTACCATCCGGCCATCATCGCACAGGCTGGCGCCACGCTCGCTCAGATGTTTCCGGGCCGGTTCTGGATGGCGCTTGGTTCCGGCGAGGCTGCCAACGAGCACATCACCGGCGGTGGCTGGCCTGACAAAGCGGTTCGCAACGCTCGCTTGGGCGAATGCGTCACCGTAATCCGCCAGCTTTTTGCTGGCGAAACCGTGAGCCACGATGGCATCATAACAGTCGACAGGGCCAAGCTCTGGACCCGACCGGAACTGCCTCCCAAGCTCATCGGCCCCGCAGTGAGTGTCGAGACAGCCCGCTGGGTAGGCAGCTGGGCGGACGGGCTCATCACCATCAACCAGCCGCATGACCATTTACGCCGTATGATCGAAGCTTTTCGCTCCGGGGGCGGAGAAGGTAAGCCCATCTACCTTCAGATCCACCTGTCGTATCATCAGGACGCCGAAACCGCCCTCGACATTGCCCATGAGCAATGGAAATCGAACGTGTTCTCCCCGCCGATGTGTTGGGATCTGGAATTGCCCGAGCACTTCGACGAAGCGTCCCGATATGTACGCAGGGAGGACATGCATGGTTCTGTCTTGATCTCCAGCGAACCCGCGCGCTTCGTCGACTGGCTGGGGGAATACGCGGCGCTTGGCTTCGACGGTCTCTATCTGCACCACGTAGGTGTAGAGCAGCAGCACTTCATTGAGACTTTTGGTGAGCACGTGCTGCCTGAACTGCGCGGGAGATCATGATGGATATCTCTCGGACCAGCGACGTTTGGTGGAAGAACTCTGTCTTTTATTGTCTGGACGTCGAGACGTTCCGCGACAGCAATGGCGATGGCATCGGCGATTTCGAGGGGCTCACGGACCGGATCGACTACCTCGCCGGGTTGGGGGTCACCTGCATATGGCTCATGCCATTCTATCCAACCGAAAACCGCGACGATGGCTATGACATCATCGACTACTATGCCGTTGATCCGCGCTACGGCTCGTTGGGCGACGTCGTCGAGTTCCTGAGAACTGCCCGTGATCGCGGCATGCGTGTTATCGCCGACCTTGTGGTCAATCACACATCCGCCGAGCACCCGTGGTTCAAAGCCTCTCGCTCGAGCAAGACTTCCCCTTACCGTAACTGGTACGTTTGGAGGGACGAAATGCCCGAGGGTTCCTCAAAGGGCCTGGTCTTTCCAGACAAGGAAACCAGCAATTGGAAGCACGACAAGAAGACCGGCCAGTACTATCTGCACCGCTTCTACTCACACCAGCCCGACCTCAACATCGCCAACCCTGAGGTACGGGATGAAATCCGAAAGATCATCGGCTTCTGGATGGAGCTCGGCCTTTCCGGCTTTCGCGTTGATGCGGTGCCGTTCCTGCTCGAAACCGAAGGGATGGATCAGGCGATGGAAATCGCCCCTCACGACTGGCTCCGTAGCCTGCGCAGCTTTCTTGGCCGCAGAAGCGGCGATGCGCTGCTGATGGGGGAGGTCAATCTCGACTATGAGGAGGTACGGCGCTTCTACGGCGATGATGATGAACTTCACATGTGCCTTAACTTCAACCTCAATCAAGCTTTCGCCCTCGCCCTTGTTCGCGAAGATGCCGGCTCCCTGGTGCACAATCTGCGCGCCATGCCCACTCTGCCCGGAGACGCCGCTTGGGCCAATTTCGTGCGAAACCATGACGAATGGTCGCTCGACAAACTCACGGAGGCAGAGCGGCAGGAAGTCTTTCGCGCCTTTGGGCCCAAGCCCGACATGCAGCTTTTTGGACGTGGACTGCGCCGGCGTCTCCCAACGATGTTGAACGGCAATCAAGCCCAGTTGCGCATGGCATATAGCCTGATGTTTTCCCTTCCTGGAGCGCCCGTGCTTTTCTATGGAGAGGAAATCGGCATGGCGGAAAACCTGGAGATCGAGGGTCGCATGAGCGTGCGGGCGCCAATGCAGTGGTCCAACCAACGAAACGGCGGATTTTCCGAAGCTCCTGCTGAGGCGCTCTGCCGACCGGTTGTGAATTCGAAAAAGTGGGGACCTTCGACCATCAACGTCAGCGAACAGGAACGAGACACAGGTTCACTGCTGAATTGGATGGAAAGCCTCATCCGCCGCAGGCGGGAAATGCCTGAGATTTCCTTCGGCGATTGGACCTTTATCCCGGTCCCGGATCCCGCCATTCTCGCCATGCGCTACGAGTGGGGAGAGCGCCGCGCGCTTGTCATCCACAACCTTGCGTCAAGCGACAAACAGATTTCGTTCCGCCTCGAACCGACGCCTGGCAAGGGCACCGTGGTTGATCGTCTCGGCGATGGCGATATCGCGGTCCAAGGCAATGGCACGGTCACTCTCAGCCTTGCAGGGTACGGCAGCAGATGGCTCAAACTTCTTTGAAAGTTGAAGGAAAGCTATGGCTGTCGTCACAACTGCGAGGGACTCTTGGCAGCAACCGCCGCCAACTGCTCGATCAGCCATCTTCTGACATCTGGCCTGATAATTGATCAAACGCACAAAAAGATGGGCTGAGCTAACTATGCATTTCGCAGATCCACGGCTGAGCTTTTGTTTATCGGTCGAGGAGAGAAGCCAGCCGAGAAACCTGAAAGTGCCAACATCATTGTGAGATGATCTTAGTGTTCATCCTGTACAAGTTTGCCAACTCAGGCGGGGGAAGCAATGGAAGCCCGTACTACGTCTCTCTCGCGGCAAATCGCCGTCATGTCATACCTGTTCGCCGCGATCCTCGTCACCGTACTGGGATCGTTCGGATGGTGGGCCGGATCGCGCATTGATGACCGCGCCATGGCCGACGAGATCCGGGCGGTTCATGACGAACTTGCCGAGGTAGCAGAACGCATCCCGGTGGAGCAGGACAGCTCTGCTATCTGGGACGATGCCGTTATCAACCTGCGCATTAACAATATTCCTTGGATCAGGAACAATCTCGCCGAGTGGATGAGCGAGCACTTCGGTCACGACCAGATTTTCATTCTCGATCCAAAGAATGAAGTGGTGCGTGCCGTCGAGCGCGGAGCAGAAGCGGATGCTCAAATCTATCTGGCCGAGCTACCGGCGCTGCTTCCTCTGATCCAGGAGCTCCGCATACAAATGGCCCAAGTTTCGAAAGGGCTAGACGATTCCACGAAGGCGATAACCGGTCTGGGCCTGATGGACTATGTCCGTCTGGGATCGGGTGCCACCGCGCTCGTGAGCATTCGGCCAGTTGTGCCAGATTCGGCCGCCGTCCGGCAAAAGCCCGGTACCGAATTCCTGATGATCTCGACTCGACTGCTGAACGGCGCGCTGCTTGCGGAACTGCGCGAGCGAACCAGGTTGTCGGACCTCAATTTCAATTATGTGCAACCCACAGATGGAGACCGGATCGCGTCAGCGATTGTTGGGCGGACTGGGACCGTGGTGGGCTTCTTCACCTGGGTACCCGAGGAACCGGCATACAACCTGATCAAGGAAACGGCGCCGGTGATCGCTGCCGGAATAGTCGCCGCAATTATCGCTGTCACCTTGCTGCTCCGTCGCCTGCAGCGTACGTCCAATATGCTGGAGGTGACCAAGGAAAGGGCTTCGTTCCTGGCCTTTCACGACTCGCTAACGGGCATTCCGAACCGAGCTTTGTTCGAGGATCGTCTGGAACAGGCACTCGCAAATATGCGTCGCACCGGATCGATTGTGGCTCTCCACTACATCGACCTCGATCGGTTCAAGCATGTGAACGATACCTTAGGTCACCCCGCTGGCGATGAACTCATCCGCTATGCCGCTCAATGCCTATCCAAGCTGGTGGATGAAGTGGATACCGTGGCGCGCCTCGGCGGCGACGAGTTCGCTTTAATTCAATTTCAACCGCCTCATGCCGCGGCGGCCGAAGCGTTGAGCCAGATAGTGGTTGATCTGTTTGCCCGACCCATACCTGTGGCGGGTGTGGAAGCAATGATCGGAGCCAGTGTCGGCGTCATCATTTCCTCCG
>JAQGKG010000082.1 GCA_028290245.1 Devosia sp.
GTCTGAGCCAGATCCACCCTCAACAACGCGTTGGCTTGCTACATCGGACAAAGCCGGGTGTGCTGAGGTCATCGAAGGCGCGTGGGACGGTGCCAATTCAGCAACCTTCATCGTATTGGCCTCCGAATGGCTTATTACGTGAAGGATAGGCACATTCATCAAATGTGGCACTATAGTGCCAAACCAGACTCCCGTATCCACATGCATCCAGAACGACGGCAGATGCGTGAGCTTGTTGATATGCGGATCGTATTCGTGGGTACCATGTCGGTCGTTGAGGCTGTGGATTACAACTTTGCGACTTTGCATTTTAAGATCCTGCCTTCTTTATTTCCTATCTGCGCTCTGCCCGATATTTTATTAGCCAAAGAGTAGACACCCTCTTTCCGTCAGGTCATCCCCAATGTGGAGCAATGGGGAACGGATGACTTGGCTGAGCAAGCAGATCGCTTGCATTGTGCTCGCGCAGTCAATCCTTGCTTGCTTCGCTCAGGTTACTAGACGTGCGTCACGGCGTTCTTAGGTCAGCCGACAACGACTGGACATAGCAGGCGACTAGGCCAAGCCAGGTTGAGCCGCCACGGCATCGCTTCTAAAAATCTGGACCTGATTAACTAAACTGTCGAGTGCTCTGAGTTAATGGTCAGTTTTCCGGCTACTGGGTAAATGGCCGACTGGCTGATTAGGGATGGAATGCAGACTGGCGGCTTACTAGCGGAAGCCTTTGTAAGCAGACATCGTTCGTTTGGCCGGGCTGAGACCGAGAGAGCGCCGTAGGCTTGTAGCCACGGACTGACCAGAACTGACTACCTTGCATCGGGTATCAGTTGATGATTGATCGACAGGAAGCGGCGACGCTGGCGCGACAAGCGCCATAACCCAATAGTCGGCATAGGGCTTCACCGAGCGCACTCAGTTAACGCTGGTAACAGCACGTCCGTTTACACCTAGGTACAAGGAAGGCGGGGCGTGGGACCCGGTACTTGGCCGGTTCGCCGCCCAAAAAACCGGAATGTACGTAATGACAGGCTTATTCATTGCCCGACTTCATCAGGGATCGAATGCCATTCGCAGTGTCCAATGCGATGACATGAACTCTATATTCCGTGTGCGGAACGGACCAGATCCGCACCCTTCTCGCCTATCATAATCGCCGTAGCGTTTGTGTTGGCTGACACGACCGTGGGCATTATCGATGCGTCGATGACCCGTAGGCCAGATATGCCATTGAAGCGTAGTTCGTTGTCGACCACTGCTCGATCATCGGGACCCATGCGGCACGTACCTGCAGGATGGTGATCGGTCTTGGCGTGGCTGCATGCATACTCGAAATATTCCTGATCAGATTTTACCTTGGGGCCTGGTAGCCGTTCCGCCTTTACGTATGGCTTAAGGGCATTCTGACTCATGATCTCCTGAGCCAATTTTAGGCCCCGGATGGACATCTCACGGTCGTAAGGGTCAGCCCAGTAATTCGGGTCGATAAGCGGCGCCGCACTGGGGTCCAAACTGGCGAGGCGGACCGAACCTCGTGACCGCGGACGCAGGTACGCTGAGTTCAGAGTTACGCCACCTTGCTTCATAGTCTCCACGCCGGCCTCGATGCCGGAACCCAGGCCCAGATGGAACTGGATGTCGGGCGACCTGGCATTCTTGTCGGCGTACCAGAAGCCCCCGGTCTCGAAGAGGCTGGAGGCTACTGGACCCGTCTTGGTTAGCAGGTACTGCAGCCCTGCTATGGCTGACCATTGCGGCTTGGCATACTTGTCATAGGTGTGCGGGCCTGTGCACTCGGCAATCACAAACAGGTCCATGTGGTCCTGCAGATTCGAGCCGACTTCGGGCTGGTCGAACACCACGTCGATGCCGAGATCGGAAAGGTGGTCGGCTGGTCCGATACCGGATAGCTGAAGCAGGCGGGGCGAGCCGATGGCGCCAGAAGAGAGCAACACTTCCTTGCCCGCCAGCAAGATACCTTCACCGGCGAGTTCGACACCGACGGCCCTACCTCGTTCGACGACGATCCGCAGAACCTGGGCGTCAGTACGGACTTTCAAATTAGGACGCGTGCCCCGAATTGGACCAAGATAGGCGGTCGAAGTCGAGGAGCGGCGTACGTGACGCTGAGTCAGCTGATAGTAGCCAACACCCTCCTGACTCTCGCCGGTCATGTCGTAGTTGCGCGGAATACCGAGTTCACCAGCAGCCTTGAAATAGGCTTCGCAGATCGGGAGCGGCGCGACCGGCTTGCTCACGCCCAACGGACCGCCTTGCCCATGATACCGATCATTGAACGTGTCGTTGTCCTCTGCCTTTTTAAAATACGGGAGTACGTCCTCGTATCCCCAACCGACGCAGCCCCTCTGGCGCCACTCGTCGTAATCGAGGGCGTTGCCGCGGGTGTAAATCTGGGCGTTAATTGAGGAACCGCCGCCGATCACTTTGGCTTGCGTGTAGCGAACGACCATATTGTTCATGTGCTTTTGCGGAACGGTCTGCCAACCCCAGCTACCGATGCCTTTGGTCATCTTCGCGAAACCGGCGGGCAAGTGGTACAATGGATGCCAGTCACGACCGCCAGCTTCGAGCAGCAGCACCTTGACGTCCGCATTCTCGCTCAGTCGAGCTGCAAGAACGCAACCGGCTGAACCGCCACCCACGATAATGAAGTCATATGAATCCGACATTGGTTCTCCTCATCGCGGCAGTTGCATCGACGACCAATCACGGACCGAGTCCGCCATTGCCGCCGTCGATGGAAGACAAAGTAAATTCGCTGAAACGCTAATTTAGAACGTTCCAAAAGGCGGTAGCTAAATCGCATTCCTGCGTCAAGGACCAGCAGCATCATCCTGTAAGCCCCGGCGTCCGCAACGCCGGTCATCCGGGGTCGCGCACGTCGCCCTCGGTTCCTCCGCAGCGGCTCGAGAGGGCATCCGGCACGCCTGACAAACGCCGCGGAAGCCCTTTTGCAAGCCGCTGCGGCGTATGCCAGTCGGTGTTGAATGCATCGCCGGCAGAGGTTGCCTCCCCAACGCTATGCCGCATATATCCGGCCCGTCAGCCAATCCGGCCAATCGCGTTCGAAAAATGATTTCTGGGTTTCGTCGAGTATGCGGTTCGGTCGAGTGGAAATCTTCATCGCGCCGCCGTCGAACTTGACGACGATCTGTTCCGCCTTGTGCTCCACTAATTCCTCGCGGAAGCGGAGTTCCTCGAGCACTCCGGATTTCGTTGTCGGCGCCTGGCGGCCGGCAGGGTCGCAGATCGTCCGTGCGCCGCGGCTGCCGCCGCCGTCGCGAATATAATGATCGAGAGCTGCTAGGACAGCCTCGGAGGCTAGGGCCATCTGCTGCCATTGCGCGGCCCTTACGGCTTCGGCTGCATGCCCATAAGCGATTCCGTTCGAACGGATATTGGCATTGAGGACTTTGGCTTCCTGCAGCGCGGTACTGACCCCTTCCGGATCGCAGATAATCCCGGCCCGATCGCTCATGCGGGCTTGAACATCAGCTTTCACCACCTTCATTGCGATAGTGCTGTCGGCTCGCACGACCTTCTGAAATTGCCCGAATTCGACAATGCCGAGTGTGTCGGGGTCAGTCGTCGGTGCCGACCGGGCATTACCGGAAGCTGTAATATGCTCGGCAGCGCGCGTCCCGAATACCTGGCCAGCATTGAGGGCAGCGCCGCCCGGGCGGGTAACGCCATGCGTGCCCGCGGCCTCGCCCACGGCATAACATCCCGGCAGGTTGGACCTGCCCCAGACGTCGACCATCACGCCGCCGTTCATGTGCTGGTTGTTCACCGCAAACTCCAACGGCTCGGTGGCGACGTCCACCTTGTAGCGACGGTAGAGCTCGATCGCCAAAGGGTTCATGTGCTCAAGCCGATCAATCGGCAGATATTGGGCTGCTCCGGCATTGTTCAGATACCGGCTGACATCGTCATCGAGACGCTCAAGCGAAAACGCATGGTCCCCTTCGACCGGTAACGGATTGCGGTTGAAATCCATGAACACGCGTCGCCCTGCAGCAGACTCCCGGTAGATCGCCAGATCGACGAGGCTGGAGCCGAACTCAAGCATTCGACTGGAGTGGAAAGGCCATTGGTAACCTTTGCGGAACACGTTGGAAGCGAGTTCCTGGGTGGTACGGTAGTAATCGGCTAGGAAATGGTGCTCCCTACCCTCGTCGTCCACGGAATAGATGTGCGGCATTGCCTGGACGTAAGTGCCCGACAGGTTCCAGGGGAAGCCTTCCCGACGGGTCCCGATCCCGAACTGACTTTCCGTGAGATTGACCAATTCGATGCCCGCGTCGAGGGCTAGTCCCAAAGAGCCGAAGCAACCATTGGGGTAGACGCTGTCGCGGTAGAGTTCGCCAGGTCCGCCTGCCGCGAGCACCAGGACGTTGCAGCGGAAGATCGCAAGGCCGAGCGGGTTTGCGCCAGACCTGTCCGCCGAGCGCGACACCAATATACCAACGATTTTGCCGCCACCTTCCTCCGCCGTCAGGATCTTGACCGCCGTCGTTTGGTTGTAAATCGGCACCTGCAGCCTGATGGCCTCCTCGGCCAAGACCTTGACCATCAACCGGGATGTCCTCGGACCGCAACTGGTTGCACGCCCGATCTCGTCATGATCGGTTTGATAACGCAGGGTGCCACCTAGTCGCTCCTGTGGTAGTGGCAGGCCCATGAATTGTAGCGAGGCCATCATCCGGGCGGAGCCGACTGCCTCCACATAGGCGGTGTCCTCATCCATGGCGCCACCGGCACGAACAGCACGTGCCATTGCGCGAAAATCATCGCCATGGTCAGCGGTGTTGGCGGTATGCAGCGTTTGTTTGTCTGAGCCAGAGCAAGCCGACGTCCCACCCCATGCGCTCTGGCTGACGACGGCGACATCGCCGCCTCGACGCTTGAGCTCGACGGCTGCCCGCAGGCCGGCGGCGCCCGAACCTACGATCACACACCCCGAGCGATAGATGGGAAGCGCAATGCCGCCGATGATGACGGTCTCGTCGGAACGCTGCTCGTTGGCGAGCTTGGGCATTTCCACGTCGGTAAGTTCGTCCAAGATAGATTGCGGCACGTCAATGGTCATGGAAGGCTCCACAAGGGCGTGGCGGGTCAGGGACGCCGCTCTATGAGTACGTCCCATTAGGGTGTTTTGGGTGTCAGGAAGCGACCGGCGGGATATCGACCCAACTGCGGGTCTGAGAGGACTCCATGCAGGCGTCGATGATCTGGCAGATGTGATGGCCCGTTTCGAAGGATGGCCACGCCAGGGTGTTAGTAGTGATCGAACGGATCACCTCGAAAGCTTCGATGATCTTGCTCTCATTGTAACCGAGGGAAAAATTCGGAAGGGGCAAGAATGCGCGGTACGTCTCGTTCTCAGTCCCAACGTCGATCTCGCGGAAGCCGCGACGTCCTTCCCGATCTTCGTTCGAATAAAAGCGAAGCCGGTTCACCTCGTCGTAGTCGTAGGCGATGCTGCCCTTCGTGCCGTAAACCTCATAGGTCTGCTTGAACTTACGGCCCATCGCGACGCGGCTGAAATCGACGATGCCGCTGGCGCCGTTCTCGAACTTCACCAGAAGGTTTGTCGCATCGGGGTTGGTGACCTCGGCCATTTCCTCTGTGCCGGTCAGATTGCCGCCCTGCCCCAGATTGCTCCCGCTGACGACGGGCCGCCTTTTAGTCACGATGATATTGTCGGCAACCAGCGAGCTTACCCGGCCGACCAAGAAATCCATGAAGCTGAACACATGCGAGCCTGTGTCACCTACGATACCAGTCGGCGCCAGCTTGCCATCAGCTCGCCACATAAAGGGCGAGTTGGGATCGGCGAACATGTCGACATGCTGGCAACCCTTGAACTGAGTGATCTCGCCGATCTCGCCTGACTGGATTATGTCACGGGCAAGATCGTGCACCGGATTGCGCGGGAAGCCATGACCTACGCGGGTGATGACGCCCTTTGCTTTGGCGATATCGGCCAGTTCGCGGGCTTGCTCGGCGGTATCGGCAAGCGGCTTCTCGCAATAAACGTGCTTGCCGGCAAGCAACGCCGCTTTTGCAACTTCGTAGTGCAGGTTGTCGGGCAGGCAGATGTCGATAAGGTCGATTTCGGGGTCGTTAGCGACCGCTAGCCAGTCCGTTGTGACTCGGGCGCCGGGCGCCCGGACATCGGCATCCCTGAGGCGGTCGGGATTGTGCTCCACCAAGGCCACGACTCGCGCCGTACCGCCGGAGGTGCCGAGGAAATGGGGAAAGGTCTGGTAGGCCATGGTGTGAACCTTACCCATCCACCCCGACGCCCCCAGCACTGCAACTCGTACTTCCTTCATTTCGCCCCTCCCGCCGCTTCCGGCATCATGTTTCTGACGCGGCCGAAACGCGCTGTCGGCGCGTACCCTCGAATTTTCCGCTACTCGACTGGCGCACCACCAGCGAAACGTCGGCTCGATGTTCTGGAGGCGGCACGTGGCCATCCTCCAACCAGGACAGGACGGTTTGCGCGATCGACCTGCCGAAGCCGGCGATATCGCACCGGACCGAACTCACCGGCGGCCAGCTCTGGGCAACTTCCTCGATATCGTCGAAGCCGACGATTTTGAGGTCCGGTCCCACCGCCCGACCGACTTCGGCGCAACCTGAAACCATGCCGAGTGCGACCTGGTCGTTGAAACAGATGACAGCGTCTACATCGGGATGCTTGCCGGCCAACGTTTTCGCCACCTCGTGACCGAAGGTCCGAGTGGCCTTGCCGGTCAGGACGATTGGATCGTGACCCCTGGCCTCAAGAACCGAAAGGTACCCAGACAAACGTTCGCGCGTCACGCCGCGACCTTCGAGACCACCCACGAAGGCAATATTTCTCGCGCCACTTTCGAGTAGGTGCTCGGTCGCCGCGCGACTCCCACTGACGTAATCGGGTGCTGCAAACGGGAAGATGTCCGTGCGCGGGTCCACGTTGCGCAACACCTGCATGGCCGGAATGCCGGCCCGCTCGATCGCGTCAAAGGTGGACGCATCCTCGCCATAAGCAGGCGAGATTATCAGCGCC
>JAQGKG010000093.1 GCA_028290245.1 Devosia sp.
GCGATGCAGGAAGCAGCCAACAACCAGAACAAATTGCCGGGAGCTCAAAAATGACCGCAGCCGCACGTCTAGCCGCAATGGATAGCCTCCCCGCCGAAGACCTGTGCCAGATGGTCGAAATCGCGCTCTCGGCCCTGGTCAATGTGATGAACGAAGAGACCACGCTGCTCCGCGCCGGCCATTTGCGGAAGGCTGGCGTACTGACTCCGGAGAAGACCCGGCTGGCACAGGACTACGTCGGCTTCGCCCGCTCGGTCCAACGCCAGAGCAGCCGCCTTGCCATTGAGGCACCTGAAGCCGTTGCGCGCCTGCGCCAGGGCCACGAACGGCTCGCCACCCAGATGGCTGAAAATTTGCGCGTGCTGGCCACAGCCCGCATGGTGATCGGAGACCTACTCACCGACGTGGCCAAGGTCGTTGGACAACAAAACAAAGCCAAAGCCTATGGCCGCGCCGGGACGATTGCAGTAGACCCATCCAGCTCCGCACGCGGTATTGCGATAAACCGGGCGCTATAAGCCGCCGAATATTTGAATTAAATGCGCCTTGCTGGAGCAACCGTAACGAAACGACTTAGTTTCTATATCTGAGTGTCGCGGCGTATACAGAAGGACATCGCTCTATGTTGGCTTCAGTCTTGCCCTCGCCGATCGGGACGACCAATCTCAACGCGACGGTGCGGCCCATGGGACGAGTAGTTCAAGTTGCGCCGGCTAATCCTCCGGTGCCCGTAGAAGCATTCACCTCACAGATGCGCTTTGAGCAGCGCTCGCGTACCCAGCCCGATACCGAATATGAGGCGCCATCGAGCGGCACCACCTTTGCTACGGCGGTACTCTCCGGCGCCCTCACCCCAACGCCCAAGACGTTGAGCGAGCTCTATGCTCGAATCGGCGCCAGCGACATTCCTGACACCATGCAGATGCGCCTCAGGGATCTTCTAGTTTAGCTTTTCGAGCCGCGCGAACGACCAAAAGCCCGCGCAATCCTGCGCGGGCTTTTGGTTTAGCACATAGCTCGTTAACCGCGCCCAAAAATGAGGCAACTTACCTTAAACCATGGGGTCGAATTAACTATTTATTATGACGCCCAAGGCAATCTGCGACCAGTCTCAGAACGAGGCGTCAAAAATCGAACGAGTATCCTAGAAAGGGAACTTGAAAATGGTAGATATTAATCTCTCCAAGGCCGTCCGCTCCAACCTTGGCTCGCTGCAGAATACAGCGTCGCTGATGTCAAAGACTTCGGACCGCCTGTCGACCGGTAACAAGGTCAACTCAGCCCTCGACAACCCGACCAACTTCTTCACGGCTTCCTCGCTGAACAGCCGCGCCGGCGACCTGAACAACCTGATGGACTCGATGGCTAACGGCATCAAGACCATCGAAGCTGCTGACAACGGCCTTTCCGCTATTACCAAAAACCTTGAGTCCATGCAGTCGACGCTGCGCCAGGCTCGTCAGGACAAGTCGTTCCAGACGGCCTCGTTCTCCATCGACTCAGCTGCGGTCGGCAATCTGACCGTATCGGGTGGCGCCGTGGGCGCAGCTCCAGTATCCACCAACCTGCAGAAGGCAGTGGCTGTCGGTAACGGTGGCTTCTCCGCTAACGGCAAGACGCAGTCGGCCGGTACGCTGAGCTTCGCCCAGGCAGGCGTGAACAACGGCAACGCCAATACCGTTTCCTTCGCTGCTGGCGATACTGCTGCTGACGTTGCAAAGAAAATCAATGACAAGATGGGCCTGACCCTTGGTGGTTCGGTCGTCAAGGCCGAAGTTGAAAATGGCCAGCTGAAGCTGACCAACTCGAACAAGACCACCTTCGGTACGATTACTGGTGGCGCACAGGTCGGCCTGTCCGCTCAGACCGCAGCTAACGCCACCGCTGCAACCAAGGCCGGTACTGCAGCAGTTGCAGCCGCCGCTACCTATACCGGCGGTGACATCGTCATCGACGGCAAGACGGTGACGTTGTCAACGGGTGTAACGGGCGACACGGCAACTACCAATGCGACGCGTGCTGCTCAGGAAATCAACGACGGCCTGCAGGCTCAGGGCGAAACTGGCTACTTCGCATCTGTGGCTTCGGACATCGTCACCATCACGCGTGCTGATGGCAAGAACTTCACCGCGACCGGCGCCGGTGCGACCAGCCTGAACATTACTGCCGCTGCCTCTGCCAACGGTGTTCTGGCCAATGCCGCAGTTGTCGCGCCGACCACCAAGGACGTGTCCAAGACTGCTGATGAGCTGGTCGAAAGCCTCAATGCCAACACTGCGCTGATGGACAAAGTCCGTGCTTCCAACGACAACGGCAAGCTGCGGATCGAGAACCTGTCGACCCAGGCGTTGAACGTTACCGGCGCTTCCGGTGGTACCGCGACCGGTTCGACCACTGCCAAGTCGACAGTGGCTGGCAACTCGGTCCGTGCCGATCTGGCCAACCAGTTCAACGAACTGCGCGACCAGCTCGACAAGCTGTCAGACGATGCGTCCTTCAACGGTATCAACCTTCTTCGTGGCGACAACCTCAAGTTGACGTTCAACGAAACCGGTACCTCCTCGATCGACGTTCAGACCAAGGGCGGTAAGTCGATCAACTCGGCCAACCTGAAGCTCGAGACTACTCTCGAAGCCAAGGACCTGGACAGCGACGCAAGCATCGATAGCTTCGTCGACCAGATAAAGGGCGCTCTGAACGACGTTCGTTCGCAGTCGTCGGCTTTCGGCTCCAATCTCTCCATCGTGCAAAACCGTCAGGACTTCACCAAGTCCATGATCAACACGCTTGAGACCGGCGCCGGCAACCTGACCCTGGCCGACATGAACCAGGAAGCTGCCAACATGATGGCTCTCCAGACCCGTCAGTCGCTGGCGTCCTCGACCCTGTCGATGGCCAACCAGGCCGATCAGGGCGTGCTGCAGCTGCTGCGTTAATCGCATCACAGCAAGTAAGAAAGGCGGGCTCTCGGGCCCGCCTTTTTCTTTGTCCCTGCCCCGACGACAAAGCGCCACAAATGACGCTAGGGTGTAGCCAAATTTCCACTATCGCGTCAGGATCCAAAGTGGCACTCAAGGTCGAACTCAAGCCCGGCGAAAAGCTGTTGGTGGGCCAGTGCATCATCACCAATTCGGACCAGCGCTCGCGACTCTTCATCGAGGGCACGGCGCCTGTTTTGCGTGAAAAGGACATCATGACGTCGGACACCGCCGACACGCCCGCCAAGCGCATCTACCTGGCGGTTCAGCTGATGTATATCGACCAGGACATCACCACGCTTCGCGGACAATATTTCAGTCTCATCAACGACTTCGTAGCCGCCGCGCCCAGCACATTATCAATTGCTGACCATATCAATAACTGCATCTTAACGGGCGACCTGTACAAAGCTCTCAAGTCAGCGAGGGAGCTGATCCAGTACGAACAGGACTTGTTTGACCATGCAGCATCACGGCGCAGCAGCCTATCAGCAGACCGCGAAGACGATTGAATCGCCCCGCGAGCGCGAGGCAGCTTTGTTGATGCGGTCGGCCGCTTCCATGCAGAATATCCGCGAGAATTGGCCGACCGATTACGACAACCTCAAGGTTGCCCTGACCTTCAATCGCAAGTTGTGGACCGTGTTCGTCACCTCGGTCACGCGCGAAGAAAATCCCCTGCCCAATGCGCTCAAGCAGAACATCGCCAACCTCGGCATGTACATTCTGAATGAAACCCGCGAAATCCTGCTCGATCCCGTCGCCCCTGCCCGCCTCGATGCGCTGATCAACATCAATCGTCAGCTAGCCATGGGCCTCCGCACCAACTAGCTGATAACAAAAACCCCCGCTCAACGGCGGGGGTTTTTGTTTGCGCTGATACCGAGCGATCAGATGAAGTTAACGAGGCTCAGCTTGGCGACCATCGAGGTGGTCTGGTAGCTCGCCTGCAGGCGGGTCTGCAGGGCCAGGATCTCCATGGCGACATCTTCCTTGCTCACCGTCTCGACATCGCTCAGCAGATTGTCGAGCTGAGCCTTATAGTCGGTATGACGTTTGGCGGAATTATCGAGCGTTCCGCGCGCCACGCCAAGTTCCATAGTCATGATTTCGATCGAGCCCGCTTCGGAGTTGTGCGCTTCCGACATTGCCGCCTGCTGCCGGACCGCCATCGCGTCAAACCGGCTGCGATTGAGTTTATCCTGGTCTGGGTCCGTGGTGGGCGGATAGGTCTCGACCGACATGGCGGCCATGGTCCGCACCAGGCTAAGGAAACCCGACTCGTTGGCCTGCATGCCATAGTTGACACGGGTCGAGTCATCGACTTGAGCTGTGACGCTCTGACGCGGATTGCCTTCGGCGGCGGCGGCCGCGCCGGTCATCGCTGCATCGAGCGCGTTGGAAAAATTCTTCGCGGTCGTCGCCCCATTGGCACCGATCGTAAACTGTCCCGGCCCCGCCTTGCCGTTGACGGCGGTGAGCGCCACTGTGCGCTCCACATTGCTCGGCGGTGGCTCTTTGAGTGTGAACTCGATTTTTTCTCCCGGCACCGTCAAGACCGTATCTGAAAATTCCACCTTGACCGCACTATTCGCGCCACTCGGTGGAGTTGTGGTCATACTGGCTGTGTTGGCCGAAATCCCACTAATCTGAAAGCCATAGTCTCCCGAGTCCGGCGCCTGCTGGGCCAGTTTCACCTCGTGAGTGAATGTGGGAGGAGTTAAAACAGGCAGCACTGGAACGGCCGTATTGGAAATCTCCAGTCGCCCGAGGTTGCCGGCTGATACTGCGGGCGATTGGCCCTTATACCACATGATGGTGTCAGCGTCGGTAGCTACCTTAAACGAAGTTGCTGTTGCCGGATCCCCCGAAACGCGCAGTGGCGGCTCGCCTGGACCATTAAAAAAATTCTTGGCGGCGGCAAAGGTCGATGCTGCCCCAACCTCGTTATCAACGACCGATTTAAGCTCACTGTCGAGCGCGGTCTGGAAGCTAGCCGCGTTGGCGACAGGATCATTGGTAACGACGAACTGGCCGGGGGCGGCCGGCGCATCCTCCGGCGCGATAGCGGTCATCACCAGCTGCGTTTCAAGGCCATCCGGCAGCACGAAACCCATGGTGATGGTTTGGCCAGGCAGCATCTGCTGGGTCGGGTCAGCGCTAAACTTGACAGTTAGCGTGTCGCCACGTTGTGGGACGGCGGTCGCTGACGCTGCTACCGCGCCCAGTTCCACGGCAGACCCGGCATTGCTGAAAACGTTTGATAGTTTCAGGCCAAAGGGATGGATGCCATCCTCGGTTAGATTGATAGTGGTGTTGTTTGGGATGGCCCCAATGCTGGACATGAGGCGACCCATGCCCGAGGGCCCGGCGTCAGCGGCCTTGCGCTCGCCAAGGACGGTGTTGTAGCCAGCCTTGCCGCCCTGACCGTTGAGCAGCACATCGGTTTCCGGCAATGGCGCGCTGTCAGTGTTCGACCCGCCGAACAGGTAGCGACCCGCGACGTCGGAATTTAGCAAAGTTACCAGCTCGTCCAGACTGGCGTAAGAAAGGCCGGGCAGCGTCGCCATGTTGATATTGTTGGTACCGTACTGGCCCTGAACGGCAGAATTGCGGGCCTCCCCTTCGATCTTATCCAAGCGGGTCATGGTTTTGTCGAGGAAGCTCAGGCGCAGGTTGACCGTGTCGATATTGGCCGAGAATCCCTCGATGCTGCCGAGACGTGAGCGGACCGACAGCGACAGCGGCAAGTCGCGCCCCATCTCCGAGAGCTTGGAGGCCTTCTCGCCGGTGCCAAGCTGCATCTGCAGCGTAGCGAACTTGTCCTGCATCTTTGAGATAACGCCAAAGCCAGTTTGCACCGGGAACATGGATTTGTTGACGATCATGCGTCGTTACTCCTAGACCGCGCCCAGTAGGGCATCGAGCAATTCCTTGACCACGGACACGATGCGCGCATTGGCAGCATAGGCATTCTGCAATTCCATCAGCCGCGCCATTTCTTCATCGACGTTGACGCCGTACTCGCTTTCCATCTGATCTGTGATGGTATCAAGCGTGAGCTGGCGGTCGTCGCGCTTGGTGATTGCAGCATTGACTGTCGCACCTTGGAAGCCGACCACCTGGGAGATCATCTCGCCCAAAGTACCGCTGAGGGGAAACTTGCCACCGTTGACAGCCGGGTTCCCGCCAGAAACGAACTTCATCTTGTTTAGCTGGTCGATAACGTAGTCTGCGCGATCGGCATCGCCGAGCGTATTGCCGTCCTTGTACTGCACCATAAGGCGGTTATCGGCGAGTACAGCACTATTGATGGCAATACGGGCCGCAAAGCCCTGCTTCTGGGCGGGAGGCGTGTTGATGTTGTTCGTGAAGGCCGAATTGCCCTGGTCGACGAACAAGTTGAAGCCAAGCCCTCCGTCGCGCAGCCCCGCTGATGTAGTACGGGAGACGCCCGCCTTGATATCGGTGTGACCGGCGGCACCATCATCCAGAACTCGTAAGTTGTTCGCTCCGGTGGTCTCGAAGTTGAGGCCGGGGATCTTGCTCTGCAGCGCATCCCGAGCGGCCGTACCGCCAGCTGACAGGTTGACGCCGATGACGCGTTGTCCGGTAGCGTCCACATAGTCGGTGGCTTCTGTGGTGTTGACGAGGCGAGCGCGCTTTTCAATTCCGTCCACCGAATAGATGAGCAAGATGTCGTTGCCTGGCGCCATTTCGGTAAGATCGAGATCGAGGCCATCTGCAGTGGCAGTCTTCGCCACCGTTCCGGGCTTTTGATTTGTTGAGAAGGCCAGCGCTAGGTTGGACGCGATCTCGTCGAGCTGATCCTGCGCCTCGACCAGCGTCTTATCCCTGAGGGTGATCAGGCCACCAAGTTCGCCGCCCTGTAACACGCCTTGACTAACCAGATCGATGGTCAGCCCGGATGGTGTGGTCAGGGTTAGCCTGCCGACCTTGTTGTCAACGCCGGTCGGATCGAAGGTGGAGTTTGGTGACAGTCCCCCAGCACTTTCAAAGCTGAAAGTCGAAACGCCCTGATCCAGCAGGCCCACACCGGAGCGCGTCATCAGGGCTACCGTCCCATTGGGTCGATAGTCAGCCTGAACATCGACCATTTCGGCAACAGATGACACCAGACGATCGCGCTGGTCCATCAGGGCGGCACGAGCACCGTCCGTCATGCCCAAATCGAGCATGCGGTTGTTGACCTCGGCGAGCGAGTTGATCATGCCATTCAGGTTGTGAACATTCGAGGCGATCTGCCCCTCAGTCTCCTGGCGCATGCCTTGGATCGTGCCTGACAGACGATTGAGCGTTTCCACCATGTTCTGTGCAGCCAAGACTGCATTAGAACGCGTCGTGTAGTCGTCTGGACTAGTCGCAAGCCCCTGCAACGAGTTCTGCAGGCCTTTAAACAGGGTGTCGAGAGAACCGGCAGAGCCGGGCTTACCGAGGAAGCCCTGAAAACGGTCAAGATAGCTTGCCTGGATACCGGAGTTAGCGGTGTCTGACACCTGACGCGTGTAATAGGTCTGAAGGCTCGTATTGAAGGCGCGCGTGGCGCCGACCGTACGGGCGTAGGAGCTGTTTTGCGAGTTGTAGTCGACGATGTTGTTGGATTGCCGGTGGTATCCCGGGGTGCCCGAATTCGCGATGTTGCGGCTCAGGATATCGAGAGAATCCTGATTGACCCGCAGACCGGACACAGCATTTGTGAGTGACGTCGTCAGACCCATTCAAGAGGCTCCTCACTGGAAACCAGGTTCGGAGCGAGCGCCCCGAACCCTTCGCGCATTGTTCCGCCTTAGCGGATCATGTTGAGCGCTTCTTGCAGCATCTTGTCAGCGGCGCTGACGATGCGCGTGCCGGCCGCATAGGCCTGCTGCGTCACGATCAGCTTGGTGAACTCGTCCGAAATATCGGTGTTGGATGCCTCGAGCGCACCGCCCATGACGCCCGAACCGGACAGATCAAGAATGGCTTCACCGGATTCCGAGGTAGCGGAAAACACGCCGCCGTCGAGACGCTTCAGCTTGTTGATTGCGTTGAATTCCGCCGTCACAACCTGCGCCATGTCGATGCGTTCGCCGTTCGAGTAGGTCGCCGTCACGCGGCCATCGTCATTGATCGCTACCGAGACGAACTCACCGGCGCCATAGCCGTTTTGCATCATCGTCGACGTGCTGACGGTACCGTTGACGTCGTTGAACTGGGTGATGCCCGCTTTGCCGTGGTTGAGCTGAACTTCGCCAACATTGACGCCGTTCACAGTAAGGTTCTCGATCGTCACCGAAGGAACATCGTTCAACAGGGTGCCGTCGCCCTTGAAGGTGTATTCCTGACCGACGTTGGTCCACATGACATCTTCGCCCTCAGCCCGGGTTTCCGACGCATAGAACAGGTTCCACGTGTCCTTGCCGCCTGTTGCTGCGCTGTCGACCTTGGCCCATCGCATGATCACGTTTGTAGGTGCGCCGTTCGATGCGTACACAGTGATGGCGCCGCCTTGGACCGAATTTGACTTGAAAAGCGCATCGTTCTTGGCCGCGATAGTGGTCAGTCGTGCGGGGGGAGGGACGGCCGTAGAAGTGCCGTCGATATCGAGCGCGATGGCGCCAGCGCCGGTAATTGCTAGGCTGTTGGTCTTGTTGGTCCCCATGTTCACTTCAATGCGGCCCGCCGCGTTGACGGTCGTAGTCGCCATAGCGAAGGCGCTGTTTCCCGAGGACCTGAGCTGCGCCTGAACCGCTGCCATTACATCGCTGACTTTTGTCCCAGCCAGTACGTTCACGCCAAGATTGCCAGCCGGCACACTGCCTGGGTTGTTGTTGTGGAAGAAGATGGTGACAGGATTGGCAGGCACGGTATCGGGTGTGAAAACGATCGTATCACCCGGAAGGAAACCCTGGGTGGATGCGTCACGCTGGCCCGGCGTCAGCGGCTTGTGCGGGCCTTCGGATAGACCCAGACCGAGCGCAGGCGTACCGCTGAGCGCCAGCGTGTCGGTGGTGTTGGTTCCCAGGCTAATCGAGAGCTTGTTAGCAACGGGGTCTACCGTGATTTCAGCGGTAGTGAACGGGCCAGCTGCTGCACGCAACTGGGTCTGAATCTGACCGAGAACAGTATCCGTTTTCACACCAGCCTGGATATCGATCCCGATATTCGTGCCCGTCACAGCGGGCACGCCATTATTGTGAAACTGGAACGTACGCGTGGCGGTGCCAACAGTAAAAGTGAGCGTCTGTCCGGCGACGAAGCCATTTACAGTTGCGTCATCGGTCGCCACCGTCGCGGCTGCCATGTTACCGCCGAGGGTCAAAGCCGGCTGGCTCGGGATGGTTTTACCTACCATACCCGCCGCCGTACCCAGGTAACTACCCGTGCTCAGCAGCTCACTACCGGGCACCAGAGCATTATACGCGGTCGTCTTTGGCACCTGCGGCAAGTTCGCCTGGTAGTCGATCCGACCGGTGCGCTGCGCAGGCAGGAAGGCGTTGGACAGCTTGATGACTTCCGGAACCGAACCAGAGATATTCCCGGTGGTCGTGTCGATTGGCAGACCCTTGAGATAGTAGCCGGCACCGTTGACCAGCATGCCGTCCTTGTCGATTTCGAAATCGCCGCGGCGGGTGTAGAAATTGCTGCCGGAAAACACCGGTTTGCCGTCGGACTGGCCGACCTTGGGCTCGACCACGAAGAAGCCGTTAGAGTTCAGCGCGATGAAAGTCTCGTTCGAGACCGTCTTGATATCGCCGCCGATATCATTGGTACCGCGCGACTGGGCGAGAACGGCGCCGGGAACCTGGCGCGAAATCGGAGCATCGGGGATCAGGTCGAGAAAGTCGGTCTCGATCCGCTTGTAGCCCGTGGTCTGCGAGTTCGCGATGTTACCCGAAATGTTTTCCAGCGCATGCGCCTGGGCCCGCAGACCCGTCACCGCACTGGAAAGAGCGCCATAAATGCCCATGTGAAACTCCGTAAAACCCGTTTGCGCCGTCCGACGCGTTCCCCACTATCAATGCAAGGAGGGTGCCAACTACATTGGCCGTTGATTCCACTTAGCTTTTCGCGACACCTGCCTGCAATTGCGGCGATATCCCGGCAAGAGAGTCCGAGCACACGGCAGAAATTGCCGCCCGCTTGTGATCGAGAGGCCGTTGCAGTAATGCAGAGGCCGCAATACCGGGGCGTTCCATGCTGTTTTCGAGTGCTGATGAATTCGTGAAAGCGCCGCGCCGCGCCGTGACCGTGTTCGGCATGGCCGGTGTCGGCAAGACACGCCTGAGCAACATGCTGCGGGCCAGCAAGTGGTTCCATTATTCGGCCGATTACCGCATCGGCACCCGCTACATGGGCGAGTATATCGTCGATAACTTCAAGCATGAAGCAATGAAGCTGCCGTTCCTCGCCGAACTGCTGCGCTCGGACTCGATCTACATCTCGTCCAACATCACCTTCGACAATCTCGATCCGCTCTCGACCTACCTGGGCCGGCCTGGCAACCCGGACAAGGGCGGCCTGCCGCTGGAGGAATACCAGCGCCGACAAGAACAGCATCGCGTAGCCGAAATGGCTGCACTGAAGGACGTGCCTCATTTCATCGAACGCGCCAAAACGCTCTACGGCTATGACGACTTCATTACCGACACAGGCGGCTCGCTGATCGAGGTCATCGACCCCACCGATCCGGACGACGAAGTGGTGAAGACGCTCGCCGCCTCGACGGCCCTGCTCTACATTCGCGGTACTGGCAAGGACGCCGCCGAGCTGGTCCGCCGCTTCAAGCAGAGCCCCAAGCCGATCTATTACCGGCCGGAATTCTTGGTGGCGAAATGGGCCGAATACAAGCTCATCAACGGCATCGTTGAAGATCACGATGTCGATCCTGCAGGCTTCGGCGCGTGGGGTTTCGAAGCGCTGATGCATGACCGGCTGCCGCGCTACCAAGCGCTGGCCGACAACTTCGGCTACGTCGTTGAAGCTTCGGATCTCGCCACGGTGCGCGACGGCGACGAGTTCATCGACCTGATGGCAGCCGCGATAGAAAAGCGAATGCGCTAGCGCGATCTCCATCGGGGGACGCGCACCGCCTGAATCGCTTTTCGATCAAACTGGCTCAAGAGGCTGATTATGCCTATACGAATTCCCGACAACCTGCCCGCTCGCAAGACCCTCGAAGACGAGGGCGTCTATGTGATGGATTCGAGCCGCGCCGCGCGGCAGGACATCCGTCCGCTCTCCATCGGCCTGCTCAACCTGATGCCAAACAAGGAGCGCACCGAAACCCAGTTCACCCGCCTGATCGGCTCGACGCCGCTACAGGTCGAACTGACCCTCGTGCGTATCACCGAGCACCAGTCCAAGCACACCACGGAAGACTACCTCAACACCTTCTACAAAACCTGGGAACAGGTGCGGGAGCAGAAGTTCGACGGCTTCATCGTCACCGGTGCGCCCATCGCCAACATACCGTTCGAAGACGTGCGGTACTGGAAGGAGATGGTGGAAATCATGGATTGGACCCAGACCAATGTGCACCACTCCATGTTCATCTGTTGGGGCGCCCAAGCGGCCCTGCACCATTTCCACGGCGCGCAGCGCTATCGCATGTCGGAAAAGGCCTTCGGCGTGTTCCGGCATCAGGTGGTCAACCCGCGCTCGCCGTTCCTGCGCGGCTTTTCCGACAGCCCGATGATCCCGGTGTCGCGCTATAACGATATCGACCGCACCACTCTGGGCGCCGATCTCGAAGTGCTGATCGACAACGCGGAGATCGGCGTCTCGATGCTTGGTGACCAGAAGCATCGAGCGGTGCATTTCCTCAATCATCTGGAATATGACAACCGCTCGCTTGCCGACGAATATGAGCGAGACGTCAAGGCTGGCCTCGATACGCCCCAGCCGGTCAACCTGTTCCCCAATGGCGACACCAGCGCTACGCCGGAAAACCGCTGGCGCAGCCACGCCCACCTGTTGTTCCAGAACTGGATCAACGAAATCTACCAGACCACGCCCTATGACAAGGCCGAGATCGGCACCAACAGGGTCTGATGCCCACGGCCGGCCGCACGAGGCCGGCCAACGCCGCTTGAACGGTTTCTACAAATCCCTATCTTGCGGATTGATCGAGAGACCAGCGCGTGCCCAATCCCCCCACGACCATCGTCGACGAACTGGGCATAGCCCTCTCCAATCTGGCCGACGCGGCAACCGGCGCCTTTACGCCTACACTACGGCTTGGCGTCACCGGCCTTAGCCGCGCCGGCAAGACCATCTTTATCACCGCCCTGGTGCATAACCTGCTCACAGGCGGCCGCATGCCCGGCTTCGCGCCACTGGCCGAGGGCCGCTTCATCGGCGCCAAGCTCGCCGAATATCCCGACGCCACCATCCCGCGTTTTGCCTATGAGCAACACCTCGCCGCCCTGACCGGCAAGACCCCTTTCTGGCCCGAAGGCACGCGTCGCATATCGCAGCTTCGCCTGGTGCTGAAGTTCCAGTCCAAACACTGGTATTCCGGCATGACCGGGCCATCGACGATCAATCTCGACATCGTCGACTACCCCGGCGAATGGCTGCTCGACCTGCCCTTGCTGGGCCTGAGCTTCGCCGAATGGAGCGCCGAGGCACTGGAGCGCGCCCGTCGCCTCGACTCGGGCAAGGAGGCCGGGCCATTCATTCAACTGCTCGAAGAGATTGACCCACTCAAGGCCGCCAACGACGTCGATGCTGAACGGCTAGCCGTCGCCTTCACCGATTACCTCCGCCGCTCCCGTGAGCATGGCGCACTGTCGACCCTGCCGCCGGGCCGGTTCCTGCTGCCGGGCGACCTCGAAGGTTCGCCTGCCCTCACCTTTGCTCCTTTGCCACCGCAGCAACGACAGGCGACCCGCGGCAACAGCCTCTATGCTATGCTGGAGGGCCGCTATGAGTCCTATAAGGATCAGGTGGTCCGCCCATTCTTCCGCGACCACTTCGCCCGCCTCGACCGCCAGATCGTGCTTGTCGACACCCTCCGCGCCCTCAACGCCGGTCCCACCGCCGTCGCCGATCTCGAAACCGCGCTGACGGCAGTTCTCGCCTGCTTTCGCCAGGGCGAGACCAATCCGCTACTGCGCCCTTTCGTGCGCAAGATCGACCGCATCCTGTTCGCCGCCACCAAGGCAGACCACGTGCACCACACCAGTCACGACCGGCTGGAAAGCATTCTCAATCGCCTGGTATCCAACGCCAGCAAACGCGGCCGCTTTGCCGGTGCTGAGACCAAATCCATCGCCCTCGCCGGCATTCGCGCCACCCGCGAAGGCACGATCACCGAGGCAGGCGAAACCCTGCCAACTATCATCGGCACCCCCATGGCCGGCGAGACGCTTGATGGCCCGACCTATGACGGAAAAACTGAAATCGCCTTGTTTCCCGGTGACTTGCCGGAACCCCCTGATTCACTTTTCGAAGACGGGCGACCGGTGGAGCTGAACTTCCTGCGCTTCACGCCGCCCCAAACCCTTGAGCGCAACGCCAGCGGCGATGTCGTGCTGCCCCATATCCGGTTTGATCGCGCCCTCGACTATCTGGTGGGAGACTGGCTCGCATGAAACACCCAATCGCACACCCCACCGCCGCGCCCGTCGATGACACCGAAGCCTACCGCGCCCCGCGGGCATTCGCTCCATCCAACGTAGTCCTGGCCGAACCCGAGTTCGACGCTACCGCCGACGATACGCTTATCCTGCCCCCACCCCGCCGCATGGGCTGGCTGACGCGACTGGCGTGGACCACAGGCGGCATTCTGGTATCTGCTGGTCTCGGCCTCGCCGCCGATCGCCTGATCAATGATTTGTTCGCCGCTAATGAATGGCTCGGCTGGCTGGGCCTCGGCGTGCTGGGTGCCTTCCTCGTCGCCGTGCTGGCACTGGTCACGCGCGAAATCTTCGCCCTGCGTCGGCTGCGCGTGCTGGATGCGCTGAAGCGCGACGCCGCCTCGGCAACTGCCGAGAACGACGCCCACCGCGCCAAAAAGGTCGTGGACGACCTAACGAACATCTACTCGGCGCGCCCCGACCTAGCGCGTGCCCGCCAGCAGGTAGCCGATAATATCCCACATCTGTTCGACGGTCACGAAACCATCGCCCTTGCCGAACGCAGCCTAATGGCGCCCCTCGACGCCCGCGCCAAGTCACTGACGGCAGCCTCCGCTAGACGTGTCGCCTTGGTGACCGCCGTATCACCCCGCGCCATGGTGGATATCGCGTTCGTTATCTATGAGAGCATCCGACTTGCCGGCGCCATTGCGGCGCTCTACGGCGCCCGCCCGGGCCTGTTCGGCTTCTTCCGCCTCACCGGTGCAGTGCTGGCCCATCTAGCCGTCACCGGCGGCCTGGTGCTGACCGACGGCGTGGTCGAGCAACTGGTTGGCCAAGGCATCGCCGCAAAAGTCTCCGCCCGTCTCGGCGAGGGCGTCGTCAACGGCTTGATGACGGTGCGCGTCGGCATCGCCGCCATGCGCGTTGTCCGCCCCCTGCCCTTCGAAACCCAAAAGCAGCCAATGGTGCGGGACTTTATTCCCGAACTCACCAAGCTCGCGGCCGACCCCAAATAGCTATTCGGCGGCCTGCATCAACGGCAAAATGGCCAGCTTGGAATTGGCTTTGGGCTTGGCCTCGGGGTGCAGGCTGAAAAAGCGCCCACGCGCTTCAAGCACCTTGGGCCGATTATCCAATGCCCACTTACCCAAAACGTCGAGCGGCTTCTGCAGATCGCGGCCCAGTTCGGTTAGCTCGTAATCAACCCGCGGTGGAATTGAAGGCGTCACCGTCCGGGTAACGAAACCGTCCATTTCCAACTCGCGCAACGTGGCCGTCAGCACTTTCTGGCTGATGCCGCCGATCTCCCGCTTGATCTCGGAAAACCTTTTCGGCCCATCGCTCAGCAGGTTGATAGTCAGCACCGTCCACTTGCCACCGATATGGTGCAGGATCTCGCCAACCGGCCGGCAATCGTTGTGAATATGCAGTTCTGCCGGTGTCATATCAGGTGCCTCGCGCATGGAAAGAATGCTGTCCCGCGCCGTCTGGGACAGTCACTCATATAGCGTCAGTTTCCAATAGATACCAGTGCACAGTTGAGCGAAATCGACCCGGGCCGGACCAATGGTCCGGCCCGGACTTGCTAGGCGGCGCGGCTCAACTCGCCATATGATTGAAACTTCTCGACGACCGGACGGGCAAAATAGTACCCCTGGAATAGCCTGATGCCAGTGGCCCTGAGCACCGAAAGCTCCTCGGCGGTTTCGACGCCCTCGGCCAGCAGGACGATACCAAGTTCCGCAGCAATACCAACGATCCCTCGCACGATAGCTTGCTTGACCCTTGATGCTTCGATGCCGCGCAACAGTTCCATATCAAGCTTGATCAGGTCGGTCTGGAACTTGGCCAGCAGCGCCAGCCCGGCATAACCAGCACCAAAATCATCCAGCGCCGTGGTGAAGCCCATGCGGCGATATTCGGAAACGATATGGGTGACGTGAGCCACATCGTCCATGCGCTCGTTCTCGGTAAATTCGAACATCAAGCGCTTCGGGTCGAACTGCATCCGGCTAGCCGCATCGAGCGTGGCCCGGATGCAGGCCTTGGGTTCGTACACAGCGTTGGGCATGAAGTTGATGCTGAGCTTGGCGTCGCCTGCGGCAATGCCGGCGCCCGCTAGCTCGATTGCCTTGACGCGGCAGGCCTGATCGAAGGCATAGCGGTTCTGCTCGGTCACCTGGCTGAGCACCTGAAAGGCGCCCTCGCCGACCACGCCCCGAACCAATGCCTCGTAGCCCCAGATTCTGGAGGCTTCGACATCGACGATTGGCTGGAAGGCCATGGTGAATGGAATAGAAAATGTACTGGCGTCGGTATTGCGACAGCCGGCGCAACCGGTGGCGGTCATGATAAAACGCAACTCTAAAATTGTGACAACGACGACGCTGCTGCCAAAATTAGAACGAAGGCGTTAAACAATGACAAATACCGGCAGCTTTAAGCTTCCTTGGAAGCGCTTGCCGCCAGCGTAACCTTCAGCCCGTCGAGGGCGTCGCTGCAGAGGATCTGGCAGCTCAGGCGGGAATTGGAGCGGACATCGCCGACGCTGTCGAGCATGTCCTCTTCTTCGTCGCTGGGCGCACCGACCACGTCGAGCCAGTCTTTGTCGACATAGACGTGGCAGGTAGCGCAACTCAGAGCGCCACCACATTCGGCTTTGATATCAAGGCCCCAATCGCGGATCACTTCCATCACGCGCCAGCCCTCGAGGCCCTCAAGGGGGTGGTTTTCACCCTGCTGGTCCGTGACGTGAATGATCATCGGCAATGTCCTCAACAAGGGGTGCCCGGTCAGGCGACGCCGAGCTTCTTCTGCAGCTTGGTCGAGCTGGTGGTGTACTGGAAAATTACCCGCTCGCCAGGGGACACGATGGCCTTGGCGGCCTGGGCCATCAGGGCGGCTTCGTGGAAACCGGAGAGAATAAGCTTGAGCTTGCCAGGGTAATTGTTGATGTCGCCGATGGCGAAAATGCCGGGCACCGAGGTCTCGAATTTCTCGGTATCGACCTTGATGGTGTTGTCGTTGAGTTCAAGGCCCCAGTATGCAACCGGACCCAGCTTCATGGTCAGGCCGAAGAACGGCAGCAGCCGCGTTGCCGGCACCGACAGGTCACCCGCGTCGGTGATCAGATGCACATGGTTGATCTGGCCGTTTTCACCATCCAGCTTGCCGATCTGGCCGAGGAGAAAGTTGATCTTCCCCTCCATGACCAGCTCTTTCATCTTGTTGACCGAAGCCGGCGCGGCCTTGAAGGCGTCGCGGCGGTGCACCAGCGTCAGCGAGCGCACGATGGGCTGCAGGTTGAGCGTCCAGTCGAGGGCCGAGTCACCACCGCCGACGATCACCACGTCCTGGTCGCGGAAGTCGTCCATCTTGCGGACCGAATAGAAAACCGACTTGTTTTCAAAAGCTTCGATGTTTTCGACCGGCGGCCGCTTGGGCTGGAACGAGCCACCACCTGCCGCGATCACCACTACCTTGGCGTGGAAGATTTCGTCGGCATCGGTCTCCAGCCGGAACGTGCCGTCGTCCTGCTTGTCGATCGAATTGACCATGCGGTTGAAGTGGAATTCCGGCGCAAACGGCGAAATCTGAGCCATCAAATTGTCGGTCAACTGCTGGCCGGTGACCACGGGAAAGCCGGGGATATCGTAGATTGGCTTCTCCGGGTACAGCTCGGCGCACTGCCCGCCGGGACGGTCCAGGATGTCGATGAAATGACATTTGAGATCGAGCAAACCAAGTTCGAAGGCTG
>JAQGKG010000111.1 GCA_028290245.1 Devosia sp.
AGCAAGGTACCCGAGGTGTTCATGCGCGGCAGGCCGAGCGAGAGTGTTGCGTCCATATGGAAATGGGGATCGACGAAAGGTGGCGTCACCAGCCGTCCGGTGGCGTCTAATTCGGTCTGGGCCGTGCCCGCTATCGCAGGCTCGATGGCCGCGATGCGCCCCGCTTCGATGGCGATATCAACGCCTTCGCGTCCATCGGGGAGATTGGCATTGCGAACCACGAGATCGAACATTGGATGATACCTTTCAGCAATTGGTCCCTTTTGCCGGATCGCACCCGCCTCAGCAACCCGCGAGAGCAGGGACGAATTAGCGCGGCAGGGGGCGGACGAAGTGGCCGGTGCCGGGTTCGGAGACTTTAGTGCCGTCGAAGACCTGTTGGCCGCGGAGATATGTGAGTCCGACGACCCATGGCAGTTGCATGCCGTTGTAGGGCGACCAGCCGACGACATTGTGCCCGCTGGCGGCAGCGTCATAGACGGTGGGGCGATTGAACAGCACAGCGATATCGGCGTCCTTGCCGACGGTCAGTGCGCCCTTGGCGTGATCGAGCCGGAAGTGGCGGGCGGGGTTTTCGGACATCAGCTTGGCCGCCCAATGCAGTGGCACGTCGTGCTCAAGGGCGCCCTTGATGAACAGCGGAACCATTACTTCGAGACCGGGGGCGCCGGAGGCGTTGGCCAGCATATCCGGATTGGTCTTGCGGTCTTCGGACCAACTGACGTGGTCGGTGGAAACCAGCGTCACATTGCCGGCGGCAACATGCTTCCAAATCTGTTCGACCTCGGCGCGCGGACGGATCGGCGGGTTGATCTTGGCCTTGCCGACGAGGCGGCGGACGTCGCTTTCTTCGTCGAGAGTCAGATAGTGGATGCAGCATTCGATGGTGGCGGCGTAGCCTTGGTCGCGATAGGTGCGGGCGATCTCGTAGCCGCGGCCGAGCGAGCAATGCACCACATGGGCGGGGCAGCCGGTCTGTGCGCCGGTCTCGTAGATTTGCAGCGAGGCGAGCAGTTCGGTGAGCGGCGGCCGACTCATGCCGTGGGCGCGATAGTCGGTGATGCCGGCAGCCTTGACCTTGGCGATGGCGGTGCGGACGGCCTCGTCGTCCTCGTTATGGACGCCGGCAGTCAGGCCGGTCGGCGCGATGGCGGCAAAGCATTCCTCAAGCAGGGCGGGGGGAATACGCGGGAAGCGTATCGGGTCGGTGCCGAAGGTGGAGAATTTGAAAGCGGCGACGCCGGCCTCGACCTGTTCGAGAATGCGAGCGGGACCTTCTTGCGGATCGATCGTGCCATAGAGAGCGAAATCGACCCGGGCCTGGGGGCTGGCGTGATCTATCTTGCGCCGAACGGCATTGGCAGAGCAGACCAGATTGTCCTCGTCATAGGGCATGTCGACGATGGTGGTGACGCCGCCCGCCGCAGCCGAGCGGGTCGACCAGATGAAGTCTTCCTGGTTCTTCTGGCTAAGCGAATGTACCTGCGCATCTATGGCGCCCGGCAGGATCAGTGCATCGCCCAACAGGTGGCGCTCGCGTGCCGCGGGAGGCGTGCCGGTGCCAATATGGGCGATCTTGCCATCGCGGACGGCGACATAGCCGCCTTCGATCACGCTGTCAGGCAGGACGACTGTGCCGGCCAGGACAAGATCAAAATCGCTCATGCAAACGCTCCACATATGACCCACGCGAGTCTTGCGCCTGAGGCGATGCAAGGCAACAGCTAATCAACGGGCGTGCATGGGATTTGAGACCGTTACCGATCAGTCCCGGGTGTTGAGCGCTTCGGCCAGAGCTAGACCCGTCGTGGACCGAAGATCCAGATCGGATTCGATATGGTCGATATGGGTCAGCAGCAGTTGGGCAGCCCTATTGCCGTCGCCGGCTTCTAGGGCATTGACGATATTGCCATGGTCGTTGTGGCCGCAGCTCGAGGCACCGGAGCGGCCGTAGAGTGCGATGACGAGGGAAGAGCGGGCGACAAGCTCTTCCATGAAGCGCAACAGGATTGCGTTGCCGGCGACATTGGCCAGCAGCAGGTGGAAATCGCCCGATGCGTGAATTTCGGCGCGGCGGGCGCTGGGGCCGCGCTCGCTGAGCAACCGGCTTTCGTCATGCAGACGGGCGCGGAAGGAGGCGATGTCCTTGGGCGTGACGCATGCGGCGGCGGCGCGGGCGATGCCGGGCTCGATCAAGCGGCGAGATGCGAAGACCTGACGGGCTTCATCTGGAGTGGGGTTGGCTACAAAGGCGCCGCGATTACGCTCGGTCTTGACCAAGCCCTCAAAGGCCAGGGCTTGCAGGGCGGCGCGGACGACAGTGCGGCTGACATCAAACAGCGTGCCGACTTCAGCTTCGTTGAGCTTGGTGCCGGGTGCCAGGCGCCGATCGACGATGGCGTCACGCAGATGATCGCGGATCATGGCGGCGCGATCTTCAGCGACTGGCGGCGGAGCAAAACTGTGGTCGGCAAGAGTCATGGGTCACCCGGGTCATTTCTACATAGGCGCAATCGCCGGGTAGCGAAAGCTGGAAGTCGCATACACTCGAAGGCCAAATTGCATACAATTTTGGCGTGGGCTGCGGACACGTGCTTATGAATCGAGCAGATGCCGTTGCTGCTTATAAATCGTACAATACCGATGAAACCGGATTTTCGAATGATAACAGGAGGTTAATTCAGGTCACCTGGATTGGCACGGCTGATGCATAGGAGAACCCGACAAACGGGGGATGCTGAATGTCCAAAGCTGCCGAGATCGACATTGCATCGGTTTCCAAGATTTACGGCAAGACCGTTGCCGTGGACGCGATCAGCCTGAAGATACCGGCCGGCAGCTATTGTTGCCTGCTTGGGCCATCGGGCTGCGGCAAGACCTCGACACTGCGCATGATTGCCGGACACGAGACTGTCTCGATCGGCGATATCGTGCTCGGCAAGGATGTCGTGACCCACCTGCCACCCGCCAAGCGCGGCACGGCGATGATGTTCCAGTCCTATGCCCTGTTTCCCCATCTCGACCTGGTCGACAACGTCGCGTTCAGCCTTAAAATGAGCGGCGTCGACAAGGAGGCGCGGCGGGCGCGGGCGCTCGACATGCTCAAGCTGATGCAGATGGAGGCGTACGCCAATCGCCGGCCCGCCCAGCACTCCGGCGGGCAGCAGCAACGCGTTGCGCTGGCGAGGGCTCTGATCACCGACCCTGAGGCGCTACTGCTCGACGAGCCGCTGTCGGCCCTCGATCCATTCCTCAAGATCCGCATGCGGGCCGAGCTCAAGAAGCTGCAGAAGCAACTGGGCATCACCTTCGTGCATGTGACCCATAGCCAGGAAGAGGCGATGGCGCTGGCCGATATCGTTGTGGTGATGAGCGACGGCCGCATCGAGCAGGCCGCCAGCCCGCGCGAAGTGTTCGAACGGCCAGCCACGGCTTTTGTCGCGCGCTTCATGGGCGATCACAATGTCATCGGCGGCAAGGTCACTGGCTCGTCCAATGGCTTGGTGACGTTCGAGGTTATCGGTGGCGGCACCTTCTCGGCGTCCGGCACGGCAAAGCACGCTGGCACGGACGTCGATGCAGCGATCCGCACAGATCACGTCCGCATTGGCGAGAGCCCGGTTAAGGGCCTCGGCTTCACCGGCATCATTTCCAACATCGAATATCGCGGCGCCACGGTGAAGCTCACCATCGAAGGCGCCGGTATCGCCGAATTCACCGCCATCATCACAGACAAGGCGTTTTACGCCACGCCTGTCGCAGTGGGTGATGCGGTGCCCCTCCATTGGGATGCCGAGGACGCAATCATCCTCGGCACGCTCAATTCCTAAATCTCCAGCAAAGCAAACAGGGACGTTCAGGCTATGACAGAGACCACCAAGAAGACCGGCATTTCCCGCCGCAACCTGCTCAAGACCGGCGCTGCTGCAGTGGCCGGCACGGCGCTGGGCACCGGTGCCATCACCGGTTTCCCCACCATATGGGCACAGAACCCGATCACCCTGCGCCAGTTCGGCACCGGCGTGTCGAACCTCAATGCCATTGCCGAAAAGTGCAAGGCAGACCTCGGCATCACGCTGGAAATGACGGCCACGGATTCCGACGCCGCCGCACAGCGCGCCGTGACCCAGCCCGACAGCTATGACATTGCCGATATCGAATACTGGATCCTCAAGAAGGTGTTCCCCACCGGCGTGATCCAGCCAATGGACGTGTCCAAGCTCACCTATTATGACAAGATCGTGCCGCTGTTCAAAACCGGCAAGCTGACCCCTGACAGCGTCATCGCGCAGGGCACCGCGCCGCACACCGTCGGCTATGTCGAAGCTCCCGGCGACAAGACCTTTGCCAAGGGCGAAACCGGCTGGTTCACAATGGTTCCGACCATCTACAACGCCGATACACTTGGCATCCGCCCCGACCTGGTCGGCCGCGACATCACCACCTGGGCCGACATCATGGACCCGGCCTTCAAGGGCAAGACCGCCATCATCAACGTGCCATCGATCGGCATCATGGATGCGGCGATGATCATGGAAGCCATGGGCAACATCACCTATGGTGACAAGGGCAACATGACCAAGGCCGAGATCGATGCCACCATCGATTTCCTGATCAAGGCTAAGCAGGACGGCCAGTTCCGCGCCTTCTGGAAAAGCTTCGACGAGTCGGTGAACCTTATGTCTTCGGGTGAAGTGGTGATCCAATCGATGTGGTCGCCAGCCGTTGCCGCCGTGCGCTCCAAGGGCATCGCCTGCAAGTACCAGCCACTTAAGGAAGGCTATCGCTCATGGGGCGGCGGTCTTGGCCTGGCCTCGCATCTGCAGGGCGCCCAGCTCGACGCGGCCTACGAATATATCAACTGGTACACATCCGGTTGGGTCGGCGGCTATCTCAACCGCCAGGGCTATTACTCGGCAGCCATGGACACCGCCAAGGAACATATGTCGGCCGACGAGTGGGGCTACTGGATCGAAGGCAAGGCCGCCGCTGGCGATATCCTGTCTCCCGATGGCACCGTGATGGAAAAGGCCGGCGCCATCCGTGACGGCGGCTCGTTCGAAGAACGCATGGGCAAGGTTGCCTGCTGGAACTCGGTAATGGACGAAGACCGCTACATGGTCCGCCGCTGGAACGAGTTCATCGCTGCCTAAACTTCATGTAGGGCACCTGATCTGCCCGCAACCACCGACCGGTACCTC
>JAQGKG010000132.1 GCA_028290245.1 Devosia sp.
GCGCAGCAAGTCATGGAGAACTTTGAACATGGTGCTATCCCAGCTTCACGCGTGGATCGATCAGCGGATAGGTGATGTCGATCAGGAACACGGCGACGGCCACGGCAATCACCGAAAACGTGGTGACGCCCAGCACAAGGCTGTAATCGCCAGCGTAAATACCGGCGACCATCAGCTTGCCAATGCCCGGGTAGTTGAAAATGAATTCGACGATGACAGCGCCGCCGAACACATTGCCCAAGCTGAGCGCAAGGCCAGTGACCTGCGGTAGCATGGCGTTGCGCGCAACATACTGCGAGAACACCGTGCACGATGGCACACCGCCCAATTCAGCATAGACCACGTGGTCGTCGGTTACGATATTGGACACCAAGGATCGCATTGACACGAACCAGCCGCCAATCCCGACGAGAACCAGTGTAAGTGCCGGCAGCATGCCATACTGGATCACCGAGGTGATGTAGGCCCACGTAAAGCCTGGTTCGAGGTTGAGCTGGGCGCCACCGCTGATCGGCAGGATGGGCCACAGGAAGCCGAACACGATCAGCAGGGTTAGGCCCGAAATGTAGGTCGGGATCGGCTGTAGGGCCATCACGAATAGGCCGACCACCTTCATGATGCGGCTGTGGCGGAAATAACCGGCGATGGCGCCCAGAGTGTTCCCGACGACCCAGGCGATGATCGTAGCCAGAGTCAGCAGGCCGATAGTCCACGGTAAAGCCCGGGCAATGATGGTCATTACCGGCGTTGGGAAGGCGGAAAGCGATGGCCCGAAGTCGCCCCGCAACACCCGTCCCCAGAACAGGAAATACTGATCGATCAGCGAGCCGTCGGTACCATAGAGCTCCCGCAGCGACTGGCGCAGGATTTCTACGGAGCGAGGATCGGTGGCGCCAAAGTTGGTGACGAGCGACAGGGTCTGCTCGACCGGATCGACCGGCGAGAAATGGGCGATCAGAAAGGCGAGCGTCACCCCGGTGACGACGACGAACACGAGCTGGCCGAAGCGCTTGGCGACGTAAGTGAGAAAGCCGTTCATGGGCGTTCCGATCTGGGGATGACGGAGACAAGAGGGTGTCGGACCAGCTGGCAAGCGCGCTGGTCCGACTTTAGCTTATTGCTTGGGCGCGTTCGGATTGGCCTTGAGCGCGACGATCATGTAGCGAACGTTGCTCCAGTTGGGGCCCGATGCCGCGTAGGGATTTCCGGCGCTCGGATAGCCAGTCCAGTAGGTTGTATCCAAAGGCGCGAACTTGTTGTAGGCCATCAGCGGGATCATCGGCATCTCTTCGACGACGAGCTTGAGATAGTCGATGCCGAGCGCCACAACTTCTGGCGAGTCGAAGTCCAGCGTCCGGTTGCGGTCGATCAGCGCGTCAAGACGCGGGTCCTGCCAACGTTGCAAGTTACGCGGGGGCTGCACTTCGCCGGTTGGCTTGATGAAGTCCGAGCGATAGCTGTCGAGGAAGAAGCTGAGGTCTGGGTGACCACCCCAGGTTTCCACCGTCCAGTAGACAGCGGTTTCGAAGTCGCCAGTGCCGAGGCGCTGGCCATTGGTTGGACCAGCCACGTCGACCGTTGCCTTGATGCCGTTTTGGCTCCACTGCTGGGCAATTGCCGTGCCGGCACGAGCCAACGTCGGAATGGCGTCGCCTTCGACCATGACCCGGATTTCAAACGGCGTACCGTCGGGCTTAAGCCACTGGTTGCCATTCTTGGTGAAACCGGCCTTCTGCAGCAACTCGGTTGCGGCCTGCACGTCCTGTTTCCACCAGCCAAAGCCGAACGAACGCTGCAGCGCAGCTTCGTCGGTTGGGATTTGATCCGGCCATTGGTTGCGCACCATGTTGGCAAGCTGGGTGGCAATGGTCGGATCATACGGCTTGATAGTTTGGGTGCCGGTATTGAGTTCGAAATTGGTCACCCAATCCTGCATCGGCACGAAGTAGTTTTCGGGGGCCGAACCGGTGGGCGGCACGCCGAGAGCCGAGAGGTTGGCGGCGCCGCGATAGGAGCCAAGCGCAACCGCACGGATATCGATCAGCAACGCCAGGGCCCAGCGCACATCCTTATTGTCGAACGGCGGCTTCTGCAGATTGAACAGTACTGATGGAAGCGTTGGATCTGGATGCGCGAAGGGGAAATGCGGCAACCATGCAGCGGTTTCGGGCGCATCCTTCATGATGGCGAACATGCCCTCGGGGGCAATGTCGTTGATCACGTCGAGATTGTGGTTGCGCTGTGCTATGACGCGCGCCTCAGGATTGCCGGAGGCGGCATAGACCACGTATTTTACGTCAGGCGGAGTTTCCTGCAGCATGCCAATGGTGGTGCGCTGCCAATCGTCGCGCAGCTTCCAGATCGCCCAGTTGCCGCCCTTGTCATAGCTGTTGAGCACATAGGCTGACAGCGACACCGGCGGATTGTTGTTGAAGGCCAGCGGATCTTCGACTTTTTCGAAGATATGCTTAGGCATGATCCAGGCTGCATTCCAGCGCACGGTGAACAGCGTATGGAAACGCGAATTTGGCGCTTTGAGCGTGAAGATCACTGTGTTGCGGTCAGGGCTCTCGATGCCGGCGACGTTCAGAGAGAACGCCGCACTCCAGCCCATGCCGGGATGATCAATCTGGGTCTGGACGGTGTAGACCAGGTCGTCGGCCGTGAATTCGACGCCGTCGCTCCAGTAGACGCCCTCGCGCAGTTTCACCGTCATGGTGGTGAAGTCTTCGTTGTAGATCGGCGGCTCCGTGGCCAGCGCATTGGTCCAAGCGTCGTCGCCGCCCTCAGGGTTGATCCACCACAGCGTATCGGTGGTCAGCTGCTGCTGGCCGTTGACGCTGGCTCCGCCCCCGGGCGCCCACACATTGAACCAGTCGGCATTCTGGGCCGTCGGTCCCTGGATGATCAAAGCCTCATTGCGGGGAATGCCCGCGATGAAATCCTGGCCGACAGCCGGCAGCGCCAGTAGTGACGCGACCGCCGCCAGGGCAATCTTTTTAAAGAGCCTCATGCGTTCCTCCTCGGAGCTCGCCACGCGAGCTTTCCTGCTTGACGGGCGAACAGCCCCTCCAGACCAATCATGCCCGCGCCGCGCTTCCTCAAGCGCACTCGACTCCCCGCAGACAGAAAGTCCATGCAAGCTTTATCGACAATTTATGTTCTAGCAGCAACCTGAAATATCGATAATCGCGCAAAATCTGCGGTCTAAACGATAAATGCCGTAGTGATGAGGCCATTATTATTGACAAAGGGATGTTTTCGCTTAGCTTCCATCGGGCGTCGCGTGGCCTTTGTAGTCGCTCAGTTCGCCTAAGCATCATCATGGCCCGGTCTTCTGGAGGAGGCTCGGCAAGACCCCGTCTAGAGGAAGCCCAATGACTGCCCCGTTCAAAGTCTCGACAAAAGTTCATGCCGACCAGCCGACCGAGGCTTATCACCCGCTGTGGAACTGGTTCGGCTACGACGAGCCCAACTACACCTATTCACCGCATGGCAAGAAACTGCTGAAGGAGTTGACCAAACTCAGCAGCACGCCGCCCCATATACGGACGCACAATTTGCTCACCAGCGGAGACGGCGTGCCAGCTTTGAAATGGGGCTCGACTAACGCCTATACGGAAGATGCCAATGGCAATCCGATCTATGACTGGACCATTATGGACAAGATCTTCGACGCCTATGTGGAGGCGGGAAATATTCCTCTGGTGCAGATCGGCTTCATGCCGGAGGCACTATCGGACTTTAAGGGTGAATACCGTCATCACTGGGAGCCGACGGACAAATACGCCACCATCATGACGGGCTGGGCGGTTCCGCCCAACAATCTCCAGAAGTGGGGCGACCTTGTCTATGCCTGGGTCCGACACATGGCTGACCGCCATGGCGAGGAAAAAGTGTCGACCTGGCCTTGGGAAGTCTGGAACGAGCCCGACGGCCTTTACTGGCACGGCACTATCCCTGAATTTTGCGAAATGTACGATGTCAGCGCCAAAGCGGTGAAGCGGGCATTGCCCAATGCCCGCGTCGGCGGCCCGCACACCTGCGGGGGGTTTTCCAATCCCAAGGCCCAGAAGTTCCTGCGCGAGTTTCTACAATATGTGGTCGACCACAACTCGCCACTCGACTTCATCGCCTTCCATGCCAAGGGCAATCCGGTGATCTGGAAAGATCACGTGCGCATGGGCCTGCATAAGCAATTGCGCGATATCGAGACCAATCTCGACATCATCAATGAGTTCCCCACGTTGAGCCATCTGCCGGTGGTCATTGGCGAGAGCGATCCAGAAGGGTGTGCAGCCTGTTCGGCGCGCGTCCATCCGCAAAACGGCTATCGCAACGGCCCGCTCTATGGCGTCTATGTCGTAGAAAGCATGCTGCGGACATACGAGCTTGCCAAGTTGAAGAACATTCATATCGAAGGTGCAGTCACCTGGGCATTCCTGTTTGACGACCAGCCCTGGTATGACGGGTTCCGCGACCTTGCCACCAATGGCGTCGATAAGGCTGTCTTGAATGGCTTCCGCATGCTCGGCAAGCTGGGTGGCGATTGGCTTGCCAGCGAAAGCAACCACCGTCGCGACATCAACGACATCATGGAACACGGCGTTCGTGAGGAGCCCGACGTAAACGTGGTCGCGACCCGCGACGACAAGGGCATAAGCGTCCTGGTCTGGCATTATCACGATGATGACGAG
>JAQGKG010000134.1 GCA_028290245.1 Devosia sp.
CAAGCTTGGCGGGATCGATGGACATGGCAGGCCTCTGGCAGGATTGAATGGACTTGCCCTTACTGCCTTCGCGCGAAAGTTCCGTGACGGACACCCATCACACCTTCTCTAGTCATTAACCTTTCCGATTGCCCCGCCCGCTTGCGCTGACTAGTCTGCGCACTTGTGATTTGCGCGTAAGGGGCAAGGTTCAGGCAGATGACGCAAGGCTACGATCCCTACCATCTCGCCAGTCCGACTGTTTACCTCATTAAGATCGTGATTTTTCTCGTTCTGGTTTCCCTCGTTGGCGCGATCCTGGCCAGTCAGATCGTCACTTTCTTCTGGGCAAACCCCTTCATCAACTCGATGATTTTCTTCTCGCTGGCGGTCGGTATTTTCCTCAGCTTCCGACAGGTCATTCGGCTGTTCCCCGAGGTCAAGTGGGTGAATTCCCTGCAGGACGGCACCACCACCAACGTGCGCCCGCCCATCCTGCTGGCTCCGGTTGCCGGCATCCTGCGCGAACGCATCGGCGAGGCGGTGATCACCCCATCTTCGATGCGCTCCATCCTCGACTCCGTAGGCAACCGCCTGGACGAAGCCAAGGACACCTCGCGCTACCTCACCGGCCTGCTGGTCTTCCTCGGCCTGATGGGCACCTTCTACGGCTTGCTGGAAACCGTTAGCTCCGTTGCCGGCGTCATCAATGCGCTCGACGTCAGCGCGGGTGACTCGGCCTCCCAGTTCGCCAGTCTGCGTGAAGGCCTTGCGGCGCCGCTGCGCGGCATGGGCACGGCCTTCTCGTCCTCGCTGTTCGGCCTCGCCGGCTCGCTGGTGCTGGGTTTCCTCGACTTGCAGACCAGCCAGGCTCAAAACGCCTTTTATACCGACCTTGAGGACTGGATGACCTCGATGACTGAGCTCGATCATCCGGTGAGCGCCATGCAGGCCAATGCCGGTGGCCAGGAAATGCAGGCCATGTTCGACAAGCTCGGCGACAGCATGCAAAACCAGAACTCCAGCCAGAACGCCATTCGCGCCATGGCCGAACTGGCGCGCGGCATCGATGGCCTGGTCAAGCATATCCGCGTCGAGCAGGACGACCTGCGCAAGCATATCAACGAGCAGGGCCAGACCAACAAGAAGCTGCGCGAACTGATCGATGCCGTGCTGACGCAGGCCGATACCGAGCGGCGGAACTAAGACATGCCGGGAGCGCGTTCCCGTCGCAGGCAGGAGGCCAATTACTGGCCCGGCTTCGTCGACGCCCTGTCGAGCCTGCTGCTCGTCATCATTTTCATGCTCACCCTGTTCGTCTTGACCCAGTTTTTCCTGGGCCAGGAACTGCAGGGCCGTGACACGGCGCTGGCCCGCCTCAACAGCCAGATCGCCGAGCTGACCGACCTGTTGCAGCTCGAACGCGCCAATTCCGACGACCTCGGCAGCCAGATCGCCACGCTGACCGCAACGCTCGGCAGCGCACAGGCCGACAACGCCAGCCTGACCAGCCAGCTCGCCGGCATCGGCACGGGACTGGGGGATAAGGACGCGACTATCGCGGCCATGCAGGATGACCTGCTGAACGCCCAGGAGCTGTCCGACGAGGCCAATGCCCAGGTCGCACTCCTCAACCAGCAACTGGCCGCCCTGCGAGTTCAGGTCGGCGCTTTGGAAGCCGCGCTCAACGCCTCGGAGAGCCGCGACACTGAATCCAGAACCCAGATCGCCGATCTCGGCCGCCGCCTCAATGTGGCCCTCGCGCAGCGCGTCCAGGATCTCGCCAGATATCGCTCGGATTTCTTTGGCCGCCTGCGCCAGATCCTCGAAGGCCGCGCCGATGTCCGCGTTGTCGGCGACCGTTTCGTGTTCCAGTCCGAAGTGCTGTTCACCCCCGGCCAAGCCGATATTTCAGCGGCAGGCACGCCCGACCTCGACGCACTAGCCGATGCCATCCTGCAGCTCGAACAAGAAATTCCGCCCGACATCAACTGGGTGATGCGTATCGACGGCCACACCGACGTCCGACCGATTTCCAACGCCCGCTTCCCGTCGAACTGGGAGCTCTCCGCCGCTCGCGCCATCTCGGTCGCACGTTATCTGGTCACCAAGGGCGTTTCGCCCAACCGGCTAGTCGCCGCCGGCTTCGGCGAATTCACCCCACTCGACCCCGCCGAAAACGAGGACGCCTACCGTCGCAACCGGCGTATCGAGTTCAAGCTGACTGAAGGCTAGGCCGGCATGTCATCCATGCGGAACTGCAACTTCGCCAGTTCTGCATAACGCCCGCCCTTGGCCACCAACTCGTCATGCGTGCCCTGGTCGATAATCTGCCCACCATCGAGCACCAATATCTTATCGGCGTCGCGGATGGTGGCGAGGCGATGGGCGATCACCAGCGTCGTGCGACCCTCCATCAGATGCGCCAACGCCACCTGCACCAGCCGTTCGCTCTGAGCGTCAAGTGCCGAAGTGGCCTCGTCAAGCAGCAGGATCGGCGCATTCTTGAGGATGGCGCGGGCAATGGCCAGGCGCTGCTTCTGCCCGCCGGATAGCGTCACGCCGCGCTCGCCAACCAGTGTGTCATAGCCCAGCGGCATTTCAGCGACGAAGCTATGCACCAGCGCCGCGGTTGCCGCAGCCTCGACTTCCTGCTGGCTGGCACCAGGTTTGCCAAACCGGATATTGTCGCCAATGGTCCCGGCAAAAATCGTCGGTTCCTGCTCGACATAGGCAAACCGCTGCCGCAGCGGGATCAAGCCGACGTCACGAATATCGACACCATCGACACGGATCGACCCGCTGGTTACATCATAAAAACGCTGCAGCAGCGACAGCGTGGTGGACTTGCCAGAGCCGGACGGCCCCACCAAAGCAACAGTCTCGCCATGTGCAACCGAGAAGCTCACGTTGCTCAGCACGCTCTCGAGCCCAGCGCTATCATAGCTGAACGCGACCTTGTCGAACTCCACCGTACCCAGCGGAGGGGTCGGCAACAGCTTGGGGACGGCGGGGTCGGTAATCGTCGCTTCAGTGTCCAATATCTCGGTCAGCCGCTCAGTCGCGCCGGATACCTGCTGCAGTGTACCCAGCACGTCGCTGACATTGGTCAGCGCGCCGGATGCCATCAAGGCATAGATCAGAAACTGGGTGAGTTCGCCGGCAGTGACGGTGCCTTCGAACACCGCACGGGCGCCCCACCAGACCAGCCCGACAATCGCCGCCGTACCGAGGAAAATAGCCATGCCGACCAGCACCGCACGCGCGCCAAGCCGGTTCACCTCGGCCTGGTAGTTGGCGCGGCTGTGGCTGTCATAAATGCCCGACTGCGTCGCTTCCTGGGTAAACGCCTTTACCGTCCGGGTGGCTCCGAGCATTTCAGTGGACATGGCGGAAAGGTCGGCCAGCGAATCCTGGGTCTTGCGGGACATGCCGCGCAGGCGCCTTGAGTAGGCGATCAGCGGAAACAGGATGCACGGCACCAGCACCACGACGGCAATCGTCATCGCCGGGCTGGTCAGCGCCATCATCACCAGTGCGCCGATGATCGTGACCAAGGAACGCAGCGCCAGCGAGAAGCTGGATGCCACGGCAAAGCGGATGACATTGACGTCGCCATTGAGACGACTGGTCAGCTCGCCAACGCGGTTGGTATCGAAATAGTGGCTATCAAGACGAAGCAGATGGCCAAACACGGCCTCGCGCAGGTCCGCGAGCACTTTTTCGCCGAGGCTCGCAATAAAGTAGAACCGCGCGCCGCTCGCCAGCCCCATGATGGCGGCGATGCCCACAATCAGCCAGCCGTAACGCGTTACATTGTCGAGGTTTTGCGCCAGGAACCCCTCGTCGATCGCGCCGCCCATCACATAGGGAATGGCCAGCGACGACAGTGCCGACAGCAGCAGGAACACAACAGTCAGCACCAGCCGCAAGGGATAGCGCAGCATGAATGGTAGCAACTTGCGTAGCGGTTGCAGCTTGCGCGGGTTGATGATGGGATTGGTTGCGAGCTTTTCAGGGTCAGCCTGAACCGGGAGGGCCTGATCAGTCATCGCAGGGTACGCCATGTGCTTTGAGGGCCGCAGAAGAGCTGGACCGCAGTGAGGCTTCGATATAGGCACTCCCCATCAGAGCGGCAACCGCTTTGTCCGGTGCGAAATTGCCGCGCCCATGCCCTTGCGGATTAGGCGCGCCTTCTGTATGAAGCCGCCAACACCAGTTTAGATGCTCTCCGGGCGCTGCGGCGCCCGTTTGATTTGAGGCGATACCGATGAAGGCTGATACCCATCCGGACTACCACCTGATTAACGTGGTAATGACCGACGGCACCAAGTACGAGACGCGTTCGACCTACGGCAAAGCCGGCGATACGCTGCAGCTCGATATCGACTCCAAGACCCACCCGGCCTGGACCGGTGGCACGGGCCAACTGCTCGACCGCGGCGGCCGTGTCTCGCGCTTCAAGGAGCGCTTCAAGGGTCTCGGCCTCTAAGGCCGATCTCTACAGAATTTCGACAAGCCCGGCCTCGTGCCGGGCTTTTGGTTTGTGTGATTTTGCCTGACTTGCTCTAGGCCCATCACCAACTCGATGTCATCCCGGCCTTGAGCCGGGACCCATCTCGAGATCGAGCCCCAGTCGCAAGGTGGTTCGATCTAGCGGCGCTTTGATACATCTCAGGATGGGCCCCGGCTCAAGGCCGGGGTGACACCGTGGTGGCGCCGCAGTAGAAAAAGCGCCTACCGTCCAAACGCCGCCTTTAGCCGCGCCAACTGATCCGCAATGCCATTGGCCGTCCCCGGATCGAGATCCGGCATCTTGCCGCGTTCGAGCGTATCGAACTGCATCACCCGGTCGAACAGCCGGTCACCCTTGTCGACATAGTCGCGCAGCGCCTGTGGAAGCTGGTCGAAACCCGGGCCACCTCGCTCCGAAGGCGTCGCCGAAAATTTCACCTTCTCCTTTTCGGAGCGGGCGTTTTCCTTGGTAATTTCGCCTTCATTGACCGCACGCTGCAGCAGCAGCCATGAGGCCAGCTGCATCAGCCGCGTCGTCAGCCGCATGGACTCGGTAGCGTAGAGGAAGGATGCTTCGCGGCTGAGGATACGGCTGTCGCCGCGTCCGTCGCCGTCGAGATAGGTGGCGACGTCTTCGATCAGCCCCATGCCTTCGCGATAGAGCACATCAAAACCACCCGAGGCCACGATGCGCGGACCGAGGGCGATAGCTGGTGCTGTCTCATTGAAGTCGCTCAAGCGGTCGCTCCTCTTGCCGCGCCAATTCTAGGCACAAACCGGCGAGCCGTCATCCCCGGCTCTCAATCTAGTTGAAAAGAGCTTTAAGATCAGGGCCATACGAAGGCAATGCAAACGCCTGATGAAAAAAAAGAGCGGTAAAGAACCGCTCTCGAAGTCAACAGGGAGGCGTCAAACAGAGGGAGAAACCACTCCGAAAAATCCAGAACAAACTGAATAATCACAGATTACGGCGAAGAGGTTAATTGCGCCTTAACAGGACCGGATTTCTTAACCCTGCTGCTTGCCATTCCGTTGACTCTGTCCGTCGCCATCCGATGCAGGCCAAACGCGGCGCGCTGAAGTTAGAGCTTGAACGCCGACTCCGCCGCTTTGCGTGTCGCATCACGCGCTTCGATTGCCGTCTTGAGGCGGCTGATTTCGACTTCCAGCAAGCCAATGCGATGCGTCAGTTCTTCCACCGACATGGCATCGATGGGCATGCCGGTCTCATGGCCCTTGGGCTTTTTGATTTCTTCGTCAAACATCGAGAGCCTCCTTTGCCAGCGTCAGCAGCAGTTTAGCCCGATGGGCTTGCAGAGCAAGGGCGCATCAGCCAGCATGGCGCCATGACCCTCCCCACCCAGATGAATGCCGTCGCCATCGCCCGTCCCGGCGGACCAGATGGGCTCGAGCAACAAAGCTGGCCGATGCCAGTGCCCGGCGCGGGCGAAGTGCTGATCCGCGTCGCTGCCGCTGGGGTCAACGGTCCTGATCTGGCGCAGCGCCGCGGCCATTACGACCCGCCGGCCGGCGCCTCGCCCCTGCCGGGCCTCGAAGTCGCCGGCGAGATCGCTGCTGTCGGCCCTGACGTAACCCACTGGCACCTCGGCGACCGCGTCATAGCGCTGACCAACGGCGGCGGTTACGCCGAATACGTCGCCGTCGCTGCCGGCCAGGTGCTCCCGGTGCCGGACGGCTGGTCCCTCACCGAAGCCGCCGCCCTGCCCGAAACCTGGTTCACCATCACCCAGACCCTCGTCATGCGCTCCGGGCTCGAAGCGGGCATGAGCGTGCTGGTGCATGGCGCATCCGGCGGCATTGGCGGCGCCGCAATCCAGATCGCCAGCATTCTAGGAGCCCGTTCCATCGCCGTGGTCTCCTCAACCGCCAAGGCAGACTATGCAATGCGCCTCGGCGCCTTCGCCTCCATCAACTACACAACCGAGGATGTCGCGGCCCGCGCGCTGGAGCTGAGCGACGGCAACGGCGTCGACCGCGTCATGGACATCATCGGTGGCGCCATGACCGAAAAGAATATCGCGGCCAGCGCTCGCGGCGGCCATATCGTCCAGGTTTCCACGCTTGATGGCACCAACCCCAACATCTCTCTACGCAGCATCATGGCCAAGCAACTGACGCTGTCCGGCTCCACCCTCCGCCCACAAAGCCCGCAGACCAAAGCCGCTATCGCCATCCGCATCCGCACCGACCTGCTGCCGGCATTATCCACGCCTGGCTTCATCAAGCCCAGCGTCACCACCTTCCCCATGGCCAATGCGCCCGATGCCCATCGCGCCATGGAAGGCCGAGGTCATCTCGGCAAGATCGTGCTGCTGACGACGTTCGGCTCGGAAGCCTGAACCGCTCACATCTCTGCGTTTGCGGTGAGTGTGACCCACATTATCATTGCGGATCGGCCCTCAAACCCATATATTGCGGTTAGTTCCCCCTCAGCATGAAGCAAAGAGGCGGAGCGGTTCGGCGGAAAGCCGGCCGCGCCTGCAGGAGAGATTTATCATGAGCCAGCCCTTGTTGATGCCTAAGGCGACCGCCGTCTGGCTCGTCGACAACACTGCGCTGTCGTTCGAGCAGATCGCTGCCTTCTGCACGCTGCATCCGCTTGAAGTTCAGGGCATTGCCGATGGTGATGTCGCCGGCGGCATCATGGGTGCCAGCCCGATCCAGAATGGTCAGCTGACCAAGGAAGAGATCGAAAAGGCCGAGGCCGATCCTACCTATCGCCTCAAGCTGAGCGAGCCCAAGGTCCACGTGCCCGCAAGCAAGCGCAAGGGTCCGCGCTACACCCCGATTTCGCGCCGCAACGAGCGTCCCAACGCCATCTAGTTGCTGGTTCGCAACCATCCCGAGCTCAAGGACGCCCAGATCATGCGTCTGGTCGGCACCACCAAGTCGACCATCGACTCGGTT
>JAQGKG010000312.1 GCA_028290245.1 Devosia sp.
TATCGGCGCGGACCCGGTAAGAGTGGCATCGCGCGCCTTGCCAGACATATGGGACAGAGCGCTGCCCCATTCAAGAGCGGGATCGACGCATGGACCAGACCGTCGCCATCATCACCCCGGCCTGGAACGCCCAAGCCACCATCGTCACCACGGTACAGAGCGTCCTTGCCCAGACCCATGCCAACTGGCAGCTCTGGCTGATCGCCGACGACGGCGTCGATTACGAAACATTCCTCGCACAAGCCGGCATTCGCGACCCTCGCATCCGCTACTTATCCAGCGGTGGCATCGGCCGCGGCGCCTCCGTCACCCGCAACGTGGCGCTTGACCAAATCACCGCGCCCTACGCCGCCATTCTCGATGCCGACGACCGCCTCAAGCCAAGCAAGCTCGAACTCGCGATCCAAGCGCTGCAGGACCACGCCATTGTCACCACCGCCCTTGATGTGATGACCGAGGACTTCACTCATCTGCGTTTAGTCGGGCAGGGCGCCGACCGTATCCTCACCCCAGGTACCCATAAATGGGTCAGCCTCTCGATGGATTCCATGCTGCTCTGGGATCGCGGCCGCGCCGATGGCCGCTACGATCCGACCATGAGCAACATGACCGATCTCGAATTCCTCGCCCAACTCTACCGCACCGCGCCCGTCTCGCTGCATCTGGGTACGCCGCTGCACGACTACATCAAGCGCCGCACCTCGATGAGCAACGGCAAGAACGTCGCCGTCGGCATGATCGCCTCGAAGACCGAGATTCTGCGACGCCTGCAAACCGGTCATTATGGCCTGCCTGCCGAGGAGGTCGACGGCCTCGCCGCTTTCCTCACCATTTCGCTTCAGGCCGAAGCGCTATACGGCGCGGCCCTCGCCGCCAATCCGGGTCTCTTGTTCGAGGATCACCTCGAACCCATGCTCAAACTAAAACGGCCGACCGCTGAGGGCCGGCCGCTTGGATAGGCACGACTGAGTGAATTACAGTGCGTAGAGCGTCAGGTCGTTTGCGCCGCCGGTGAAGCCGACGATCTGGTCGACGCTAAAACCCTGGCGTTCGATGTTCTGAACTAGCCACTGATTGCCCTGAACGCGAGCACGGACCGACTGGACGTCATTGTCATATGACAGCAGCTTGGCTTCATTGTTGGTCACGGTCTGGACGGTCGCATTGGTGGCCAGCGAAATGTCGCTGAAAGCGCCCGTCTGCATGTTGAACACGCTGGCATTGGCAGCAGTTGCACCAGCGACGAGGATAGCGGCAGTAGCGATGATCTGAACGAATTTCATAATGTTTTCCTTTGGTTAACGCTTGCTTGGTTCGTTTCAAGCTCGGTAGGAAATACGCACTGGCCTCAAAAATGGTTTCAGCCATTATCGCGATTTGTCGAACACCCCAATGTGAGTGGTCAGCGTGAGTGACCGATGGTCAAGTTTACTTGACCCTGATTGTCGGAGACGGCACGCTGCACAACCACTGTCCGGGCTTGCACCTCTGCCGGTTTCCCCCTATAGAGCCCACTTCTCCGGATCGCCCGGCCAAAAGGCATGCCGTGGCGATCTCTGAATGCGATGGGCCCAAATCCATCCTAACTGTCTAAGGACCCGCAAAATGCCCAAGATGAAGACGAAGTCAGGCGCTAAAAAGCGCTTCACTTTCACAGCGACCGGTCGTGTAAAGGCAGGCGTCGCCGGCAAGCGCCACCGCCTGATCAACCACAATGCCAAGTACATCCGCACCAACCGCGGCACCAAGATCCTGTCCAAGGGCGACGAGGGTCTGGTCAAGTGGTACATGCCGTACAACCGCTAACGCTGAAAGGAAGCTGACACATGTCACGCGTTAAAAGAGGCGTTACCAATCACGCCCGTCATAAGAAGGTTCTCAAGGCTGCAGAAGGCTATTATGGCCGCCGCAAGTCTACGATCCGTATCGCCAAGCAGGCCGTCGAAAAGGCTGGCCAGTATGCTTACCGCGATCGTCGCAACAAAAAGCGCAATTTCCGCGCTCTCTGGATTCAGCGTATCAACGCAGCAGTGCGTGATTACGGACTGACCTACGGCCGATTTATCGACGGCCTCAGCAAGGCTGAGGTTGCCGTCGACCGTAAGGTGCTGAGCGATCTCGCGATCACCCAGCCAGAAGCGTTCGGCGTGCTGGTCGAAAAGGCCAGGGCAGCGTTGCAGTATCTCGAAGGCGTCGACAAGACGACCCACGAGCGCATCTTCGCCGCCTAACTCTCCCCCAGCCCCGCTGAGGTCAAATCAACGCCTTGCGCTGGTCCTTCGGGCTAGCGCGGGGCGTTTTTTTTGTGGCAGGGTTCCCAGTCGACACCCTCCCCCTTGAGGGGAGGGATCAAGGGAGGGGGTTCCGGCAGCGCCGCAAATTGAGACGTCTGAGCTTGCGCCACGTCCCGAACCCCCTCCCCGGCCCTCCCCTCAAGGGGGCGGGTGCGCAGGAACCGAAGAACTGGTGCATTTCCCACCTGACTCTCCTCACCCAAAATGCTCTAACCGCCGCAATCTTCCGAGTTGAGAAATACCATGTCCCTCGAGAACCAGATCGACACCCTTCGCGCCGAACTCTCGGCCGCGATTGCCGCCGCAACCGATGACGCGGCGCTCGACGCCGTGCGCGTTGCGGCCCTCGGCAAGAAGGGCAGCGTCTCAGCGCTCCTCGCCTCGCTCGGCACCATGGCGCCCGAAGATCGCAAGAGCGCCGGTCCAGCCATCAACGGCCTAAAGGTCGAGATCGCCGGCCTGATCGAGGCGCGCAGCACCACCCTCAAGTCCGCCGCCCTCGACGCCCGCCTCAAGGCCGAAACCGTCGACATCACCCTGCCGCTGCAGTCCGCCCCCACCGCCCGCGGCCGCATTCACCCGATCTCACAGACCATCGACGAAATCACTGCGATCTTTTCGGACATGGGCTTCTCGATCGCCGAAGGTCCCGATATCGAGACCGACTATTTCAACTTCACCGCGCTGAATTTCCCCGAAGGCCATCCGGCCCGCGAGATGCACGACACGTTTTTCATGAAGCCCGGTGCCGATGGCGTCAAAAAGGTCCTCCGCACTCACACCTCGCCGGTGCAGATGCGCGTCATGCAAAAGAGCAATGAAAAGCCCGCCGCGGCCTACCTGACCCCGGCCATGGATCCGCCTATCCGCGTGGTGATGCCCGGCCGCACCTATCGCAACGACAGCGACCAGACCCACACGCCGATGTTCCATCAGGTCGAGGGTCTGGTCATCGACAAGGATAGCCACATCGGCCAGCTCCGCTGGGTGCTTGAGGAATTCCTCAAGGCTTATTTCGAGGTCCCCGACGTCACGCTGCGCTTCCGCCCCAGCTTCTTCCCCTTCACCGAGCCGTCGATGGAAGTCGACGTGCAATGCGACCGCTCCGGCAGCGAAGTCAAAATCGGCGAAGGCAGCGACTGGCTCGAAATCCTTGGCTGCGGCATGGTCCACCCCAACGTCATCCGCAATGCCGGCCTCGATCCCGACATTTACCAGGGCTTCGCCTGGGGCATGGGCATCGACCGCATAGCCATGCTCAAATACGGCATGCCCGATTTGCGAGCGTTTTTCGACGCCGATCAGAGATGGCTGGACCACTACGGTTTCCGGCCACTGGATTTGCCGACGCTGTTTGGTGGATTGAGCAGCTAAGCCAATGGCCGAACTTCCACCCCAATACTCCAACGCCATTCAGTTCCACTTCGGCGACACCCCCGAGCTGGCCGACGAACTCCTGTCCCTGCTCCTCGCCAGCAAAAAAACTGCGACCTGCGGCGCGCTGCGCGACTACGGCCCCGGCAAGGAACCACTGCCCCAAGTCCACCGCCGCGACGTGGTGCTGAACGGCGCCGGCCAAGCGGCCTGCGTCATCGAAACCCTCTCCGTCGAGATCAAGCGCTTGGACGACATCGACCCGGCCTTCACCACCCGCGAAGGCGAGGGCGACTACGCTCAATGGCGCGCCGGCCACGAAGCCTATTTCGCCCGCTACGGCGGCTTCTCGCCCGATATGGACATAGTCTGCGAAACCTTTCGCCTCGTCGAAGTGCTACCCTCCGGCCGCTCGGTCTATAACCAGGTCGCCTCGCCGATTTTCATCGTCACCGATATTGAAAGCGACGGCCCAACGCCGCTGCACAATTCCATGCTGAGCTTTGCCTCGGTCGCCATCGAGGCCGATGGCACGCCGCACGGCACTTTCGAAGCCCAAATGCTGCAGCGCCCCGATCGCACCACCAACGAAACCACCATGGCTTGGTGGGCGACCCAGCCGGAAGCCTGGGCCGCGACAACAGCCAATGCCGAGCCCGCCGAAGTGGTCATGCCGCGCTTCGCCGACTGGGTCGAATCGCTGCCGGGCCCGAAAGTCTTCGTTGCCGCGCCGATGATTTTCGACGGCCTCTGGATGGACCACTACCTCGACGAATTCGCCGATACCCGCGCCCTGTCCGGCCCCTTCAAGGGTCGCCAGATTTTCCGCGGCGGCGGCATTTGCCTCTACACCATGGCCGGTACCCTGCGCGGCGCGCCCTATCTCGACTGGGGCATGAGCAAGCTCCCCGCCGAATTCTACGGCAACATCGCCCACACCCACAAAGCCATCGACGACGCAAACGGCTTTGCCAATGTCCTCGTCGAACTGTTCAAGATTTCCCGTGCGCTGCCAGCCATCACCGGCTCCGCCGCCGACTTCCGTTAAAGGCCAAGACCCATGAAATTCACCCTCGAATGGCTCCAGGATCACCTCGACACCGATGCGTCGGTCGACGAGATTTCCACGACCCTCACCACGGTCGGCCTTGAGGTCGAAAGC
>JAQGKG010000181.1 GCA_028290245.1 Devosia sp.
AGGTTGATCGCCGAGATGGCATTGGCGCCTTCGATATCTTCGGCGAAGAGGCCGGCCAGTTCGAGCACTTCGCGGTTTTCGTTGTGGACGCGGCGAGTGGCGCGCTCGCGCACTTCGGTGTCGCCGATCATCATCTGGCTCATCTCGGCGATGGTGGCCGATTGCGCATCGCCCGAGCCGGTGAACTTGCCGCGGCGCAGCACGGTGAAGCCGTCGCAGAAGGCTTTCACTTCGCGGAACTTGTGCGAGATCATCAGGACCGTAATCTCTTTTTTGGCGGCCATGTCGCCGAGCAGGCCCAGCATTTCATCGGCTTCACCGGGTGTCAGCACTGAGGTCGGCTCGTCGAGGATCATGAAGCGCTGGTCAAGATACAGCAGCTTGAGGATTTCCAGCTTCTGCTTTTCGCCCGCGGACAGCGACGACACCTGCGCATCGAGCGGCACCTTGAAGGGCATCTGCTCCATGAATTCGGCCAGTGCCTTCTTTTCCTTCCGCCAGTCGATGATCGAGGGCGCATCGGCGCGGGAGATGACGAGGTTTTCGGCGGCGGTCAGGCAGGGCACCAGGGTGAACTGCTGATAGACCATGCCGATGCCGTTGGCGCGGGCGTCGCGCGGTGACTTGATGACGACTTCCTTGCCATCAAGCAAAACCTGGCCCTTGTCGGCCGAGTAAAAGCCCATGATGGATTTGACCAGCGTCGATTTTCCGGCGCCGTTTTCGCCGAGCAGCGCATGAATCGAGCCGGCGGGGATATCGATGGTTACATCGTCGAGCGCGACCAATGGCCCGAAGATCTTGGTCATGCCGATGGCCTTGAGCGAGGGGGCGCGGCCGCTGGCGAGAATGGGGGCGAGGGCGTTCATGGGAGCACCGCCAAGAGGTCTGTCGAGTTCGATACCGCGCCGAAGACGCCGCCCTGCATCTTGATCATGTCGATTGCTGCCAAGTGGTTTTCCACCTTGGTGGCGGCGCAGCAGTCCTCGAGCAGCAGGCATTCGTAGCCGCGGTCATTGGCGTCGCGCATGGTGGTGTGGACGCAGACATCGGTGGTGACGCCGGTGAAGATCAGGTTGCGAATATTTTTCATGCGCAGCACCAGTTCGAAATCGGTGGCCATGAAGGTGCCCTTGCCCGGCTTGTCGATGATCTGCTCGCCCGGCAGCGGCCGGAGTTCGGGGATGATTTCCCAGCCGGGTTCGCCGCGCACCAGAATACGGCCGCAGGGGCCCTGATCGCCGATACCGGCGCCGATGCGCTGCGAGCGCCAGCGCTTGTTGGCGGGCAGGTCGCTGAGGTCCGGCTTGTGGCCCTCGCGGGTGTGGATGATGGTGTAGCCCTTGGCGCGCATCCCGGCGAGCACGGCCTGGATCGGGACGATCGGCCCACGGGTCAGGCTGATGTCGTAACCCATGCTGTCGACATAGCCGCCGGGGGCGCAGAAATCGACCTGCATGTCGATGACGATGAGGGCGGTATTGTGGGACCCCCAATTGCCATCGAACGGCCACGGATAGGGGTCGGCCGTCAGGATTGTAGTGCCGCCGGGCACCAGGGCGTCGTCCACGCGTTCGTCGGTCAGGCTCATGGTCGGCCTCATTTGGTCATCGAGAGTTCGCCCGGCACCTCGCGCGCGGCGCCCTCGGAGCGGGCCGAGGCGATCATGATGAAGAGCGTGAGGATGTAGGGAGCGGCATTGAAAAAGTAGTAGCCCTGCGAAATGCCGACCGATTGCAGCGACGGGCCGATGGCGCCCGCAGCTCCAAACAGCAGGGCTGCCCAGATGCAGCGGATGGGGTCCCAGCGCGCGAAGATCACCAGTGCCACGGCCATCAGGCCCTGGCCGGAGCTGAGGCCCTGGTTCCACGAACCAGGGTAGTAGAGCGAGAGAAACGCGCCACCGATACCGGCAAGAAAGCCGCCAGCCGCAGTGGCGAGGAAACGCACCCAGTCGACCGAGACGCCTATGGCCTTAGCCGAGGCGGCGCTGTCGCCGGTCATGCGGACTATCAGACCCCAGCGAGTATTGGCGAAAGCCCAGCTCATCGCGACGGCGAGGAAGATGCCGACAAAGAACAGCGGATTGACCTGCAGCGCCTGCGCCAGCGCCGAGTTGCCGGTCCAGTCGCCGAGGCGGATGGCGTCTAGGCGCGGGGCGGAGGGTTGGATGTAGGGCTTGCCGAAAAAGAACGCGACGCCGGTGCCAAAGCTCATGATGGCGATGCCAACAGCAATGTCGTTTACCTTGGGCAGCTTGCAGATGTAGCCGTGCAAGGCGCCGAGCACGAGGCCCGAGGCACCCGCCGCCAGCACGCCGATCCACGCATTGCCGGTGTGGAAGCTGATGGCGTAGGCGACCATGGCGCCGAGCACCAGATTGCCCTCGAGGCCGAGGTTGATGCGGCCGGATTTCTCCGTGAGGCACTCGCCGAGCGCCACGAACATGAACGGCGTCGAGACGCGGATGGCGCCGCCCAGCATGGCGATGAGTACGGTGAAAAGCGCATTGTCCATCATGTGCGATCACCCTTGGCTTCGAGCTGGAAGAATTTTATGCGGCCGTAGAGCGTCTCGCTGGCCAGCAGCACGACGAAGATGATGCCCTGCAACACCAGTACA
>JAQGKG010000187.1 GCA_028290245.1 Devosia sp.
GCTCTTTCATCTTGTTGACCGAAGCCGGCGCGGCCTTGAAGGCGTCGCGGCGGTGCACCAGCGTCAGCGAGCGCACGATGGGCTGCAGGTTGAGCGTCCAGTCGAGCGCCGAGTCGCCGCCGCCGACGATCACCACGTCCTGGTCGCGGAAGTCGTCCATCTTGCGCACGGAATAGAAAACCGACTTGTTTTCAAAGGCTTCGATGTTTTCGACCGGCGGTCGCTTGGGCTGGAACGAACCACCACCAGCGGCGATCACCACCACCTTGGTGTAGAAGATTTCGTCAGCATCGGTCTCCAGCCGGAACGAGCCGTCTTCCTGCTTCTGGATCGAATTGACCATGCGGTTGAAGTGGAATTCCGGCGCAAACGGCGAAATCTGTGCCATCAAATTGTCGGTCAACTGCTGGCCGGTGATCATGGGGAAGCCGGGGATATCGTAGATCGGCTTCTCTGGATACAGCTCGGCACACTGCCCACCGGGGCGATCCAGGATGTCGATGAAATGACATTTGAGATCGAGCAAACCAAGTTCGAAGGCTGCAAACAGTCCGCAGGGGCCAGCGCCGATGACAACGACATCGGTAGTGATTTCAGTGCTCATCTTGATCTCAAAGTCCGTTTCGCCGGGGATTCAAGGTCCTCGGATTAATTAGGATAGTCGCGGTCCACTTACCTCAGAGGACGCGACGAAGAAAGGGGCGCGTGCCGACGGGGATTTCAGTGGTGCCGACCGGCTGATAGAATAGCGCTACCTCAGGCAGACGGTTCTCGATCAGTGCCTCACGAGTCGGCTCATGCGTCACTACGAACGCGTTGAAACCGCAGCGGCGCATCAGCGGAATTTGGTCCTGCAGAATGTCACCGATGGCCCTGATCTCGTTAGCATAGTGGTAACGTTCCGATAGCAATCGGGCAGTCGAATAGCCCCTTCCGTCACTGAAGGCGGGGAACTTGATTGCGACTGAGACGAAGCGGCCCAAATCGGCTTCCACCTGTTCGATATTGTCGCCCGGCACCACCAGCAACCCGAGCGGATGCTGGGTGACGAGGAAGGCGTCGCGGTTGGCGAGGAACACCGGCAACGGCACATGCTTGTAGCTGGCCGTCGCGGGCTCGTCGGCTTCGGTCCATTCGTGGAACGGATCGGCGATGAAGCCGCCGTCTTTCCAGAGTGTAGGTTTGGTCGCAGCGGTCATGGGCGAGGCGATCGCTCCGTTGAAATCGAAATGGATGCCGCACTCTTTTTTGTTGAGGCCGCGCCAGCGTCCGGCACGCGGGTCTTCGCCTTCGGCAACTACCGAGGTGCAGGGCGCGCAGCCGATCGACTTGTAGCCCTTACCGAACAGCGGATGCTCGGGCAAGCCGTGGTCGATCTTGTACTGGTTGACGTCGGCATCGGTAAAGTAGGCCAAAGGGTTGACCTTGATACGGTCATCGCTGGTCAGCTCGAAATGCGGCAGCACGCCGCGTTCCCTGGTCTGGAAGCGCTTGCGACCCGTCACCCAGCCGCCATACTGCTCGGTGATCGGCTCCAGCGGCTCGGTCTTGCGAATATGGCAGCAAGAATCAGGATCGGTTTCCCAGAGATTTCCGGTTGGATCGAAGCGCTTTACGTCATCCGGGCTGGGATGGATGGCATGAACATTGATCAGGCCGAGGTGCTTTTTCAGCGTCTCGACATAGTCCAGCGTCTCGGTGAAATGCTTGCCGGTTTGGAGAAAATACACCGGCATCGACGGATCGACCTGCGCCACCAGATGCAGCAGCACAGCCGAGTCGGCGCCGAACGATGAGACGATCGCCAGATCACCCGGCAACACGTCGCTGACCGCGTAGCGCAGCACGCCGACCGCGTCCATTTCGTCGAACATGCCGTTGAGGGCGAGTATGCCCAGCGAGCGCAGCTTATCCTGCGCCGCCGGTGTATGAGCCAGTTTAGGCATTGCCATAGAGGGCCTCCTTGAACGGCGCTTCCCCGAGGCGTCGATATGCTTGAATGAACGTCTCGTCGGCGCTTTCGCGGCGGGCGATATAGGTGTCGACCAGCGTTTCTATGGCGCCGGGAACATGCTCTGCCTCGAAGCCGGGTCCAATGATCTTGCCGACCGCAGCCTGCTCGGTGGCGTCGCCGCCCAGCGTGATCTGATAGAGTTCGCCGCCCTTTTTCTCGACGCCGAGAATGCCGATGTGGCCGACATGATGATGACCGCAGGCATTGATGCAGCCCGAGATCTTGATCTTGAGCTCGCCAATTTCCGCCTGCCGCTTCGGCTCGGCAAACTTGCGCGAGATTTCTTGCGCCAGCGGGATCGAGCGGGCATTGGCCAAGGCACAGAAATCAAGACCCGGGCAGCAGATCATGTCGGTGATCAACCCGGTATTGCCATCGGCAAAGCCGGTCGCGACTAGTGCCTCATAGACGGCACGAAGGTCGCTGATGGCGACATGCGGCAGCACCAGGTTCTGCTCATGCGTCACGCGAAGTTCGTCGAAGCCATAGCGCTCGGCGATATCGGCAATATCGTCCATCTGCTTGTCGGTGGCATCGCCGGGAGCACCGCCAACGGGCTTCAGCGAAATGGTCACCGAGACATAGCCCGGCTCGCGATGCGAGTTGATGTTGTGGTCGAGCCAGCGGCCATAGGCGGGGTCAATGATCGACTGGTAGGCGACGTCGATCTTGGTCGCCGGCTGCGTCTTGAAGGCGGGCGGTGCAAAGTAGGCCGTGATCCGGTCGACTTCCTCAGCCGGTAGCGTCAGCACGCCACCGCGCACCTCGGCAAACTCGGCTTCGACCTGGCCCTTGATGGTCTCAAGACCCTCCTCGTGCACCAGGATCTTGATGCGCGCCTTGTACTTGTTGTCTCGACGGCCATAGCGGTTGTAAACGCGCATGATGCTTTCGAGATAGGCCAGAAGGTGTTCATTGGGCACGTAGCTGTTGATCAGCTTGCCGATCATCGGCGTACGGCCAAGCCCACCACCGACCCAGACTTCCCAGCCAATATCGCCAGCCGCATTGGTTGCCGCCTGCAGCCCGATATCGTGAAAGCGGATGGCGGCGCGATCGTTCGGCGCACCGGTGACGGCAATCTTGAACTTGCGTGGCAGGTAGCTGAACTCGGGGTGCAGGCTCGACCACTGCCGCAGGATTTCGGCGATCGGGCGCGGGTCGATGATCTCGTCTGCGGCAGCGCCGGCAAAGTGATCGGCCGTGACATTGCGGATGCAATTGCCCGAGGTCTGGATGGCGTGCATTTCCACCGACGCAAGCTCTTCGAGAATCGCCGGAATGTCCTTCAGCCGCGGCCAGTTGAACTGGATGTTCTGGCGCGTGGTGAAGTGGCCATAGCCGCGATCATAGGTGCGGGCGATATGGGCGAACATCCGCATCTGCTTGCCCGACAGCGTGCCATAGGGCACCGCGATACGTAGCATATAGGCGTGCAGTTGCAGATAGAGCCCGTTCATCAACCGCAACGGCCGGAACTGCTCCTCGGTCATTTCGCCAGACAGGCGGCGCTTTACCTGATCGGCAAACTGCGCTGTGCGGCCCATGACGAAGGCCGCGTCGAATTCATCATATCGATACATGACCGTCCTCACCCAAATGCTGACGGTCGTAAATCTCGCCCTTCAATGTCAATGGCGCGGTAGGCCCCGCCGCCCGGATTCGCTCGCGCAGGCGCTTGGGAGTGATAACCCCCTGCTCCAGCGTCACCTCCTCGATCTCGAGGCTGATGACGCGGCCACCGGCCTTAGTGGCCGCCAGCGCAGCGTCGCGCTCGGCCGTCTCTTCGTTGGAAAACACGCGCGCGGCGGCGAGGCTTTCGACCCAGGTGCCGCTTGCGTCGAGGTAAACCGTCCCGCCGGACGTCAATTCATTGCCAGTCAGAATTTCCATGCTGCTATGCTACCTTGAAGCTCATGCCGGCGAGCTGGACAGCATTCGCCCAGTCTCCGGCCTCAACGGCTTCGCCTACGAAAATGATTGCCGGACCGTCGCTGAACGTAACCTGACCAGAGGCCAAGGCGGACAGCGTGCCCGAATAAGTGGATTTGTCGGCGCGGCCCGCATTGACCACAATGCCAACGGGCAAACGTGGCGACGCTCCATTGGCGATCAGGCGGGCTGCGACTTCGGACGCAATGGACTTGCCCATATATAGCGCCAGTGTCAGGCCGGATTGCGCCAGCGACGCCCAATGGCTGAGATCGCTGTCATCGGCGCCGTGCGCCGTAGCCATGATGAAGCCGCTCGAGACCTTGCGCAGGGTGACCGGCGTGGCGGTATCGGCAGCTGCGGCAAGCGCCGCGCTGATGCCGGGAACGATCTGGTAGCCAATGCCGGCCTTGCGCAGCGCGGCGATTTCCTCACCGGCACGGCCGAAAATCATTGGATCGCCAGACTTGAGGCGAGCGACCCGCTTGCCCTGCCCGGCCAAGCGCACGATCAGCGTATTGATCTGAGCCTGCGAAAAGCTGTGATGGCCCTTGGCCTTGCCGACGTCGATCCGCTCCGCATCGCGGCGACCCATGTCGACCACGACTGTCGGCACGAGCTGGTCATGCACGATGACATCAGCTTCCTGCAGCAGCCGCTGGGCGCGCAGGGT
>JAQGKG010000259.1 GCA_028290245.1 Devosia sp.
GAGCCTCAGGGCCAAGGCCATTGCTGTCTGCCAGGACAAGATCGACAAAAAGGGGATAGGTGTCGGCCTGTCCTTCTATGCGTTTTTTGCCAACAGGAACGACGACCCCGATCTGCTGATGGAGGCCGCAGTTTGGTGGATCAGGACTCACGCCCTGGACCACTTCGAAAAAGCCACCAAAGTTCAGGACATGCTCAAGTCCGGTCGCTAAAGGCGACCAGTCAGACCTCGTTCTTCCAACTGAATTGCGGCGAATAGCCCAGCATGCGCTTGGCCTTTTCAATCGACAGTAAAGTCCCGTTGGCGCTCATATTTCCTTTAGTGGGTACGCCTGGAAACACCTCCGCCAGCAGCGACATGTTGGATCGGTTCATCACCGTATCGGCGTTGGCGATGATGAAGGCTTCAAAGCCGGTGAAGTCGGCCTGGATCGAGCGGCGGACTGCCTGGGCGCCGTCGCGGGCGTCGATATAGCCCCAGAGATTCCATTTGCGACTGTGTGGATCGGCATCGAACTTGGGGAAGGCGGCGTAGTCTTCCGGGTTCATCACGTTTGAGAAGCGCAGGCCGACGATGCGCAGCGATGGGTCCCAGCGGCAAAATTGCGCGGCCATGGTTTCGTCCAGCAGCTTGCCGAGCGAGTAGGCGCTTTCGGGGCGCGGATAGTATTCCTCGTCCACTGGGGCGTAGGGCGGCGGTGTATCGAACGGCAGCCCGAGCACGGTTTCGCTAGAGGCGAACACGATATTCTTGATGCCTGCCAGTCGGCTAGCCTCGAACACGTTGTAAGTGGTCGGCACGTTGTTGGCGAAGGTGCGCGCATTGGCGGCAATGCCAGGCGCTGGAATCGCGGCCAGATGCACCACTGCCTCGAACGGTCCGCCGCGTTCATCAACGCTGCCGAGGATGGCTGCGGCGACTTCGCCGAAGTTGGTCAGGTCGACGCGAATGCTGGGGCAAATCGGCTCGGGCAGGGCCTGTTGATCGAGGTTCAGCACCTCATAACCATGCGCCACGAGGTCTTTCAAAACGGCGCGTCCGAGTTTGCCGCTGCCGCCCGTCACCAGAACCTTGCTCATATTTCATCTCCCTTTTCGCCGAGTGTGCCACGCCGGGCGCCAAAGATGAACGGATTCTGAACGAAGCTCTCACGATCAGTTCAAGCCGGGTCGGTCACATTGGCCTCAACATCCGAAACGTCCTGGGGGACAACATGAATAAGCATCAGGAAAAAGTTCTCGTCGCGACACTCTGCGGCCTCGTCATCACCGCAGCCGGCGCCTTCGCCGTGCAGCCCGCCATGGCGAAGAGCAATCAGCCAGTAACCATTCCCGTCCAGCATCTGATGGTAACCACCGCCGCCCGCTGATTTACAAGTTTCGTGCCTGCCTCCTTCCCATGCTCTGTTGACTTTTCCGGTCCTGCGCTGTTCCTCAACAACAGCCTGGACCGGAGTTTTTTCTGATGGATGCCAACCCAATTCTTGCCGAAACCATTCGCGGCAACTGGGTCGAAAATCGCCACCGTGGCGCTTATGTGGTGATGGATGCCGATGGCACGATCATCGCCTCGGCGGGTGACATCGAGCGGCCGATTTTCCCCCGCTCGGCGATCAAGTCGATGCAAGCGCTGCCGATTTTCGCGCGCCGTGCCGAAGGCAAATTCCACCATACCGAAGAAGAGCTGGCCCTGGCCTGCGCCAGCCATCATGGCGAGGACGATCACGTCGCGACCGCCAATGGATTGCTGACCCGCATCCGGCTGTCTGCGGCCGATCTCGAGTGCGGCGCGCATGCTCCCACCAATGCCGTAGCGCGCGAGGCCTTGCGGGCGTCCGGCGCTGAACCGAGTCCCTTGCACAACAACTGTTCCGGCAAGCATTCCGGAATGCTCAGCGTGGCGCTTGCCATGGGCGTGCCGACGGCGGGCTATGTCGGCCGCGAGCATGAGGTGCAGCGGGCTGTGCGCGCTGCGGTCGAAGCCGTGATTGGCGAAAGCCTCACCGAAGACCGATGCGGCACCGACGGTTGTTCGATCCCGACATTTGCGGCGCCGTTGCGTTCCTTTGCCTACGGCTTTGCGCGCATGGCGACCGGCAAGGGGATTTCCGACGAGATCGGCTATGCCGCCAAGCGCCTGTTCGATGCCGCGACCAGCCGCCCGCATCTCGTTGCTGGCACCGGCCATGCCGACACGCTGCTGATGGCGGCGTTCAAGGGCAGATTGATGCAGAAGGTCGGGGCCGAAGGCGTGCAATGCGGCGCCATTCGCGACAAGGGCTGGGGCTATGCCCTCAAGTGCGACGACGGCAATATCGCCGCGAGCCAGGCCATGCTAGCCGCTGTGTTGCTCAAGCTGACCGATCCTGACGACCAACAGCGCAAGCTATTGGAATCGCTGGCGCACCAGACGATCAAGAGCGTTCGCGGCGCAGAAGTCGGCGAGTTGCGCGCCGCACAGGCCTAGAGCGGTCACGTCGAAAGGACAACAGAGTTACGAGTTGTCCCGCGCCGACGCGGGCGGCTATAAGAACGCAACTCAAAGGTGTTCGCGCTCATGCTCGTTGATGACAAGATCTTTTTCGGAACCAGCACGCAGCCCGAATACCTGGCGCTGAAATACGGCAATCGCCACGGCCTCGTGACCGGCGCCACCGGCACCGGCAAGACGGTGACCCTGCAGGTGATGGCCGAAGGCTTTTCGGCTGCCGGCGTTCCGGTGTTTGCCGCCGACATCAAGGGTGACCTCAGCGGCGTTGCCAAGATGGGCGCGGCGCAGGGCTGGCAGACCGAACGGGCGGTCGAAATCGGCTTCACCGACTACACGGACGATGTGTTCCCGGTGATTTTCTGGGACCTGTTCGGCCGCCAGGGTCACCCGATCCGCGCCACGATTTCCGAGATGGGCGCACTGCTGCTGAGCCGCCTACTGCAGCTCAACGACACCCAGGAAGGCGTACTCAATATCGCCTTCAAGCTGGCCGATGACGAAGGCCTGCTGCTGCTCGACCTGAAAGACCTGCGGGCCTTGCTGGTCGATATCCAGGAGCGGTCCAAGGAAATCTCGACCCGTTACGGCAATGTTTCCGCCACCTCGATCGGCGCCATCCAGCGCTCGTTGCTGGTGCTGGAGCAGCAGGGCGCCGAGAATTTCTTCGGTGAACGAGCGCTGGAAATCGCTGACCTGATGCGGATCGACCGCGACGGCAAGGGCTTCATCTCGATCCTCGCTGCTGACGAGCTGATGCGCTCGCCGCGCCTCTACGCAACGTTCTTGTTGTGGATGCTGAGCGAGCTTTTCGAGGAACTGCCCGAGGTTGGCGATGTCGATAAGCCCAAGCTGGTGTTCTTCTTCGACGAAGCGCATCTGCTGTTCGATGACGCGCCCAAGGTGCTGATCGACAAGGTCGAGCAGGTGGTGCGGCTGGTGCGCTCCAAGGGTGTTGGGGTGTATTTTGTAACGCAGAACCCGATCGATATTCCCGAATCCGTTTTGGCCCAATTGTCCAACCGCGTACAGCACGCCCTTCGCGCTTACACCCCTCGCGAGCAGAAAGCCGTGCGCGTTGCGGCCGAGACTTTCCGGCCCAATCCTGCCTTCTCCACCGAAGAGGTCATAACCCAGCTCGGCATCGGCGAGGCGCTGGTTTCAGTGCTGGAAGCGAAGGGCATTCCCTCGATTGTCGGCCGTACGCTGATCCGGCCGCCCTCGGCGCAAGTCGGGCCGCTGCTGCCCGAAGAGCGCCGCGCCATTATCGCCAACTCGCCCGTCGCCGGGCTGTACGACACGGCGGTTGATCGCGATTCGGCGTTTGAAGTGCTGGCCAAAAAGGCGCGTGACAAGCAGTTGGCCGAACAGCGCCAGCAGCAGGACGATGATATTCGCAAGACCGAGCGGACCTATCAGGAAGCTGCGCCTCAGCGTCGCGCTTCGACCCGCCAAAGCCCTGCCGAGGCCGCGATGAACTCGCTGGCCCGCACGGTTGCCAACCGGCTGGGCAGTGCGCTGGTGCGTGGTATTCTCGGCGGATTGAAGCGGGGACGATGAGCATGAGTGAGCCAGCCAGCACCGGACCAGTCATCGCCGTTTTTGCCTCGGACAAAGGCCCGGGCGATCCCGAACGCGCTTCGATCATGAGCCAGACCGGCACTTACTTCGCCAAGCGCGGCGCTCGCATCGTCTGCCTAGCTGAAAACGGCATTATTCCCGTGCCGCTGATCACCGCAGCCCGTGCAGTCGGTGGGCATGTGCAAATCATTGCCGACACCAGCATCGTGCTGCCGCCAGCTTTGTCAGGCGTCGCCATGGATGTGTTGTCGATGCGCGAGGAACGTCTCGAACGTCTGGCGCAACTGGCGCAGGCCTATGTAGCACTGCCCGGCTCGCTGGCCTCAGCGTCGGCACTATTCGGCACATGGGCCGCCGCCAAGCTGCAAGGCCGCACGCCACCCGTGGTCATGCTCAACCGCCACAAGGCCTATGAAGTCATCCGTGGCTACGCAGCAGACGTGCTATCACCGGGGCTGGTCGGATACGACCGCGCCGTGCAGTTCGCCGACACGATCGAAGATTTGTGGGCAAGGCTCAGCCGCTTGATCAGCGAAGCGCGGTAGTTTCCTACCCCTCAAGCCCCGGATGCCTTTGGCTTCCTGCGGTCGGGGAAGAGTTGCACGACATTATCGGAGGTGCGGCGCGTTGGTACCGGCTGTGGTGTCGGCATGGCGATACGATTGCGGCGATCGGGGCCGCGATAACCGCCCAGAGCGCCCACGACACTGCGGCCGCGCAGGCGGGCCTGGATGCGTTGCAGCAGATGGCGCGGCGACATTGGCTTGATGATGACTTCGTCGATGCCGGCGCTTATCGCCTGATGGCGCATCGGCGGCGTAATGGTGCGGGTCAAGGCAATGACCGGGACATCCTGGCTGATCAGATCGGAATTGAGCCGGATGCCCTCGACCATTTCATACGCCGGGCGGCCTTCACGGTCGAAGTCGCAGACCAGCATATCGACTGGGGCGATCCGCATGTAGGCGATCAGGTCAATTTCGCTGTCGAACTGGCGCACCGTGAGATGCGAGTCGCCTGCCACCACCATCGCTAGCAGCGACGACAGAGCAGGATTTGCCGCGATAATGGCAACGACCTTGGTGGAAACTGGCAACGACACCCCCGAATAGTAAACGAACCGTTACCATGATCGATACCAGGGATGAAGGGCCGGGCTCGGCAAATGGCTAATGGTCGGGGGAAACACATGAAAAAGCCCGCAAGCGGAGTGCGCGGCGGGCTGTGGCGAAGGTGAATTTTTGCTGGGTAACCCCACCCAGCCTCCCCCTGATAGGGGGAGGAGCTCATCCAGTTCGTCGCAATATCTGAGCAAACACCGGACGAATTCCTCCCTCTTTTCAGGGGGAGGTTAGGTGGGGGCATCCTTGCTTACGCCTTGGCTTCTTCGAATAGCAGTTCGACATGTTC
>JAQGKG010000266.1 GCA_028290245.1 Devosia sp.
AGCGGCGGGTTCAGGTTGGCGAGGGTCAATAGCACCCGCACCGGGCTTTGCAAAGGGGTGGGCACAGCCCGCGCCTGCCCGGCAGGCTTGCGCTGACGCCCCTACCCAAGTCGCGGCGGCGATGGTAATAAGTCCAGGTTTGGCCGCTGCTGCGCGTTTCTGTTGGGCGTTGCGAACGGAAAACGACCGTTCCGCCTTTGCATGGCCGGAAACAGGGTCCATAGTTCCGGCGTCGCGTTCGCGGCTTTCCGACTCGCTTTCTCCGGCTCGCAATTGATCCGCGTTACACCCCTCATCTTGGCGGTCGCCCTGTTCATGGAACAGATGGATTCGACCGTCATAGCGACGTCCCTGCCAGCTATTGCGGCTGACATCGGCACGGAGCCGATTGCGCTGAAGCTGGCGCTGACCGCCTATTTCGTGGCGCTGGCCATTTTCATCCCGATAAGCGGCTGGATGGCGGACCGCTTTGGCGCCAAGAACGTGTTTCGGCTGGCGATCTTTGTGTTCATGCTAGGCTCGCTAGCCTGCTCGTTCTCGTACTCGCTCGAAACCTTCGTCATCTCGCGGTTCTTCCAGGGCATTGGCAGCTCGATGATGACGCCGGTGGGGCGCCTATTGCTGGTGCGCTCGACGCCGCGCAATGAACTTGTATCGGCTATAGCCTGGCTGACCGTGCCGGCGCTGATCGGCCCGCTGACCGGGCCACTGATCGGCGGGTTTTTGACCACCTATCTGAGCTGGCACTGGATTTTCTGGATCAACATTCCAATCGGCATTGCCGGCATCATCCTCGCCGGCATTTTCCTCAACGTGCCCGACGAGCGCAATCCACGACCGATCGACATGGTGGGGTTCATTTTGGCGGGCGTGGCCTTTTCGGGCACGGTGTTCGGTCTGTCGGTAGTCAGCCTGCCTGCCCTGCCGCTGATTTATGGCTATCTAACGCTGTCTATTGGGGTGACGTCGGGTGTGCTGTATCTGATGCACGCCCGGCGGACGAAGTTTCCGCTGCTCGACCCGGCTCTGTTCCGCCATCGGCTATTTCGGTCGTCAGTCACCGGCGGCTCGATGTTTCGCATCGGTGTCGGCGCAGTGCCGTTCCTGCTGCCGTTGATGCTGCAACTGGGGTTTGGGCTGACGCCATTCCAGTCCGGCGCCATCACCTTCATTTCGGCGCTGGGCGCCATTGCCAGCAAGTTCATCGCCGAGCGGGTCTATGCCTGGTTCGGCTTTCCGCGCACCCTGGGCTTTGCAGCCTTCTTTGGCGGAGTGCTCATTGCCGTGCAGGGGCTGTTCACGGAATCGACGCCTGCCGTGGTGATGATGGCGGTGCTGCTCCTGGGCGGCGTGTTGCGCTCGGTGTTCTTTACCGGCTCAAACGCCATTGGCTATGCCGATGTCAATGACGATGAGGCTAGTCAGGCCACTGCCATCGTCGCAGTCGGCCAACAGCTCAGCGTGGCGTTTGGCGTAGCGGTTGCCGGCGGCATTCTAGAGATGAGCACACGGTTGCGCGGGAGCGAACTGGCGCTGGTGGATTTCCAGATTGCATTCTTCGTCGTCGGCGGGCTCAGCACCCTGGCAAGCTTTATCTATTGGCGCCTGCCCGCCGACGCGGGCAGCAATGTTTCGGGGCACAAGCGCGCCGCCATCGAGAAGGAGTGAGCAGTGTCACGCATTACGCCGCTCATTCTGGCTACCGCGCTGTTCATGGAAAACATGGACTCGACGGTGATCGCCACCTCGCTGGCGACGATTGCCGCCGATATCGGCACCGACCCGATTTCGCTGAAACTGGCGCTGACCGCCTATCTCGTGGCACTGGCCATCTTCATTCCGATTTCGAGCTGGATGGCGGATCGCTTCGGGGCGCGCAACGTGTTCCGGGTGGCGATGCTGGTATTCGTACTGGGGTCGATCGCATGCGCCTTTTCCAACTCGCTGCTGGCCTTTGTCGGCGCACGGTTCCTGCAGGGCATGGGCGGGGCGCTGATGACGCCGGTGGCGCGACTGGTGCTGGTGCGCTCGACGCCGCGGCATGACCTGGTCAATGCAATGGCCTGGCTGACCATTCCGGGACTGATCGGGCCAATTGTCGGGCCACCGTTCGGCGGCTTTCTCACCACCTATTTTTCGTGGCACTGGATCTTCCTAATCAACGTGCCGATCGGCATTCTGGGCATGGCGCTGGTCAGCCGTTTCCTCCCTGACATGATGCGCAACGCGCCGCGGCCGATCGACTTCAAGGGGTTTTCGCTGGCAGCACCGTCGCTGGCCCTATTTGCCTTCGGAACCTCGGTGATCAGCTTGCCCGCGCTGCCGCCCCTCGTTGGCGTGGTTGCCACCGTGGTGGGGATCGGGCTTGGGTATCTCTATGTGCGCCACGCGCTATCGACCGACAATCCGTTGTTCGATCTGCGTCTGCTGCGGTTCCCATTCTTTCGTAGCGCGGTGGTGGCGGGGACATTCTTCCGGCTCGGACAGGGCGCCATCCCGTTCCTGTTTCCGCTGATGCTACAACTAAGCTTTGGCTACACGCCGTTCGAGTCTGGGATGATCACCTTCGCCAGCGCAATTGGCGCTATCATCGCCAAGTTCGTCGCCAACGCTATTTTCGTGCGCATCGGCTTCCGCCTGTCGCTATCGATCTCGACGGCGATTTCAGCCACCGGGTTGCTCGCGATGGGCCTGTTCACGCCTGAAACGGCGGTGGCACTGATCATTGGTATTCTGGTGTTCGTCGGGTTTTGGCAGTCGATCTTCTGGACGGGCAGCAACGCCTTCGTATTCGCCGATATCGACGACAAGGACGCCGGCCAGGCCAATGTGATCGGACAGGTTTCGACCCAGATGTCGATCGCACTCGGCGTGGCGCTTGGCGGCGGCATGCTGGAGGCGAGCACGGCGCTCCGTGGCGGCGAGCTGGTGCTGGCCGACTTCCACTTCGCCTTCATCGTGCTGGCGGCGGTGTGCCTGATCTCGACGGTGATGTTCTTGCGGCTACCGAGAAATGCCGGACATCAACTGACGCACGCCCACGGCGGCGGCGACCACTAGTAAGGGTGCGACTAGCGGTCGTATTCGCCTTCGCCCTGGACCGTCTCGTTGACGCCCTTGAAGCCCTTAGCAATCAAGTAAGCCTCAGCAGAATCCTGCCGGCTCGACTTTGGCTTGGCATGGAACGTGGTCTTGAAGTGGCGCTTGAGCATATGCAGCAGCTCGTGCTCGGTGCCGCCCTGGAACACCTTGGCCACGAAAACCCCGCCCGGCGACAGCACGTCGAGCGCGAAGGCGGCGGCCACCTCGATCAATTGCACGATGCGCAAATGGTCGGTTGGGCGGTGGCCGGTGGTTGGCCAGGCCATGTCGCTCATCACGATGTCGGCCTTCTTGCCGCCCATGGCCGCGATCAGCATGGCCGGCGCGTCTTCCTCGGTGAAATCCTTTTGCAGCAGGATAACGCCCTGGATCGGATCTATTTCGAGATAGTCGATGCCGACGATCAGCGGATTGGCGTCGGTCGATCCAGTCGCCTTGGCGGCAACCTGGGCCCAGCCGCCCGGCGCCGAGCCGAGATCGACGACGCGCATGCCCTGACGGAACAGCTTGTACTTTTCGTCCATCTCGCGAATCTTGAACGCTGCGCGCGAACGATAGCCTTCGGCGCGAGCGCGGGCCACATAGGGGTCGTTGAGCTGGCGTTCGAGCCACTTGGTCGAGCTGACCTTGCGCCCCTTGGCCGTCTTGACCCGGATCTTGAGATCTTTGTCGGACTTTCGCCCACCGGTTCCGAGAGCTTTATCAACCATTGCCGTTTTTCCTCGGATAGCGCGACGCGCGGCTGTGGACCTTGTCGGCATCCATCAGCGAAATCAAAATACCTTCGCGCAGGCCACGATCGGCCACGCGTACGCGTTCAGTTGGCCATTCGCGGCGGATCGCCTCGAAAATTGCGCAGCCGGGCAGTACCAGATCGGCGCGGTCGCGGCCAATGCAGGGGTGGGCGACGCGGCGATCAAACGGCATGGCCAGCAGCACCTTCATGGTCTCGTCGACCTCGGCGCGCTTCATCCACAAGCCATCGACCTTCTGGCGCTCGTAGCGTTCGAGACCCAGATGCAGCCCCGCCAGCGTGGTCACGGTGCCCGAGGTGCCGATCAGGTGCACCGGGTGATTGCCGATCATCTGGCGTAGCTTCTCGCGGCCGCGGAACTGCTTGAGGTGCTCTGCAACATGGGAAACCATGGCCTCGAACACTTCATGGGTCACATCGATGCCGCCGAATTTTTCGGCAATGGACACCACGCCAACCGGCAGCGACTGCCAGGAACGGATTGCGGCTGGCATGCGGCCCTGCGATTTGGGGCGACCACCGCGGAAATCCAGCCACGCCAATTCGGACGAGCCACCGCCGATGTCGAACATCAGCGCACCGGCGGCCGTGGCTTCGATCAGGTCGGCGCAACCGGTGACGGCCAATTCGGCCTCGGTACGGCGATCGACGATTTCCAGCTCAAGCCCAATCTCGGCTTTGACCCGCGCCAGGAAGGCCGGACCATTCTCGGCGGCGCGGCAGGCTTCGGTGGCGATCAGGCGCATGCGGGTCGGCTGGTGCTCGCGCAGCTTGTTGCGGCACTGGCGCAGCGCCTCCATGGTGCGTTCCATGGCCGCTTCGCCGAGGCGCCCGGTAACCGAGACACCCTCGCCGAGCCGGACGATTCGGGTAAAGCCATCGAGCACGCGAAAGCCGTGGTCATGCGGGCGGGCGATCAACAGCCGGCAATTATTGGTGCCAAGGTCCAGCGCGGCATAGATGGGCCCGCGATGACGGCGCGGATTGGTGGCGGCTGGTGTCCGCTTGTCCGCTGAGGATGGGGGACGCTCGTCCCCTGCCCTCGCCACCTGTCCTGCATCGGACAAGGCGCGGATAGCCGGCTCCTCGATCAACGAGGCTACGGCGGCGGACCGATCGGAATCGGTCACTAAAGTCTCCTGTCGTGCTCGGTCGCCCATACCGGCAAAGCCGGTGGCGCCCGAACGCACTGTTTATTGCGTGTCAAAAACCACGCTAGTGCAAGGGGCTGGCAAGCGCAATGGCGGCGCATTGCACACAGGCCATGTCGGAGGCGCTTGCAATCGTGATCTGCATTGTCTATGCAGTCCCCGCGCCGACTGGTTCGGCCCACCGAGCGGCCCCGCCGCTTCCCTTGCTGGGGAATAGTTCAACGGTAGAACAGCGGACTCTGACTCCGTCGATCTTGGTTCGAATCCAGGTTCCCCAGCCATCAATTTGATCAATAAATCAGCGACTTAAGCCGTGCAAGGACGTTTCTTGTCGTTGGCCATGTTGCATATGTCACATACAGCTAAGTCATTGTGGGAACAGCGAAGTCCAAACTCGCACCGCTCCGCCATGCGGCATGAGTGCAACATATCTCTGTTGATTCTGATGTCTGCTCAGGCGTTCACTGGCAGGGCCTCTGTAGGAATTTGAGATCAACGACCCGCCTGCAGGACCAACCATCCCATTCATCTGATGCGCGTGACGTCGACCCGCCCCCGCTTCGCAAGAGGAAACACTCCAGCCGGCGGCGCACTTTCAAAACTGGCCTGGCTGTCCGACTGGGGCGGAAGCCAAGGGCGGTTTGGCGAACGGCGGGACAGGTGGCGGGCGGGCATGTGTTCATCATGCTGCCCATCACTATTGGACATGAAATGAGGCAAGAGGCCGGCCAGCGAAACCGAGTTTCCCCGCTGATCACTCAGGCGCTCGATAAGAGATGCCGCGTCAGGACTGTGCTGGAACCCTGCAAGGACGCGCTGGACGTCGTCGTGATTGCCTGCCGACTGATTTGAGAGCCCCGGGGCTGTGGGATGACGCACGGGGCATTTTGTCGGAGCCTGAAAGCCTAGTATAGTTGCGGCCGTCGGTCCGGGTGCGCCATGCCAAACGATCACTATGTTGCCAAAACGTACTTGAAGCACTTCGCAGACCCGAAGGGATTCATGCGTGCCTACAGGAAGTCGGACCTGACCAACTTCCCGTGCAAACCCGCGGACATCTGTCACGAGCTCGGCGGTGACATCGTGCCGGACTTCCTGCCGAGTCCGAAGGCGCTGGGCGAGTTCCGGCAAATTTTCGAACCGCACTGGAACCTGGCGCTCGAGCACCTGCTGCTCGACATGAACCCGGCAGACGACGTCAAGCTCGCCATCGCAGGTTATGCGGCCAATCTCCTTGGCGCCACGCCTGCGATGAAGCGCGTCACGATCAAGAGCCACAACCAGAGCGTCGTTGAGAACATGAGGGCGGCGCAGATTCTGAAAGCTCGGCACCGCGATGCGGACTTGGACATCGTCGAGGCGATTAAGATGATCGACGCCGGCGAGATCATCGTTGAAACCGAGCCAGACTGGGCTCGTGCCACGAACACCAGGCATCTGATCTCGTTCGCCTCGAGGCTGTACAACGCCGATTGGATTGTCCTTCGAAACCTGACCTCAGTCAATTTCTTGACGAGCGACAATCCCTTCGTATTCGACGACCCAGGTCCATTCCGCGGCGGCGGCAGCCTAAGGCTGCCGAGGTATTTGCCGCTCACGCCGCGCTTCTGCCTATACATCACGATGGACCCAGACCGTGACCCGGGACGGGTTGACCTCACCAAGCCACCGCTGGGTACAGTGCGGTTCGCGACTTGCGACAAGCTGGCGCGCATCGAGCACATTAACAAGCTCATCATTCAAGGCGCCGAAGAGTTCGTCATTTCGACTGGACCGTCCGATGCCCTGGAGCCGCTAGTCGCCAAATACGCAAAGCATCGCATCAGCAACGAATTTATCACGATCATGCAATCGGATGGCATTATTCACGGATTAAGAATGCGGGTGTGGGATCCGGCTGCGTACGTTGCCAAGTGGAC
>JAQGKG010000285.1 GCA_028290245.1 Devosia sp.
TAGGGCGCTTTTGATTGGCGACTTCGCCGAACCTAGGCGAAGTGGCCGGGTTCAAATCTCAGTCGCCTCTGCCAATGAAAGTGCGTCATCGATATCGACACCCAGATACCTGACGGTGTTCTCGATCTTGGTATGTCCGAGCAGAATTTGGACCGCTCTGAGGTTCCCTGTTGCCTTGTAGATAATCGACGCCTTAGTGCGTCGGAGCGAGTGCGTGCCGTACTCTTCCGGTCGCAGCCCTATTGCCGTAACCCATTCATCGACCAGTCGGGCATACTGACGCGTGCTCAGATGCCCAGCAGCGTTCACCCGGCTGGGAAGGCGAAGTCATCTACTCTCCCACCGCGACGTTCCAGCAAGGCGAGTAGACTGGCTCGAGCGTCGGTTGTTATCTCGAACTGGACCGGTCTGCGGTCTTCTGCTGGATGACCATAGATCGAGCTCTTATCGCTTGACCCGCAGCGAGGGTGCCAGTCTTGATCTTCACCAGATCACAGCCTCTGAGCTTGCTATCGATGGCCAAGTCGAACAATGCCCGATCCCTCATTCTGCCTTCCCGATCGAGAAAGAAGCGGATTGACCAAATCTGCCGGATTTTGAACGCTCGTTTCGCGTCGACCTGCTTGCCGTCGTTCCAAGCTGGTCGCCCAGTCGCTACCGGATCATAGTGTGAAATACCCATCGTACGTCTCCGTCGGCCGTGATTGGCCGCGGGACAAACGATCAGGAGCGCATAAGGGCCGGGGAGGGCGGACAACGAACCCATTTCGGCCGCTCTACTCGCTTTGTCCCCTCCTTCGAAGCGGACATCGCCGCAACCTCTGAGATCAACCGCAGCGCGGCGTCAGGCGACGGCCTTAGAGAAGCGACGGCGCTCAGCTGTTTCGGCTTCTAGAGTGAAGCCCTCTCGCTTGTAAAACCGGTCAGCTGGGTTTGACGTCAGGACACTGAGCTTGGTGGGCAGCCCTCTTTCGGCAGCAAGGCTGGTCTTTGCTCTCAGTACAAGCGCGCCGATACCGCGCCCCTGATGCTCGGGACCAATGTATAATTTCGCGATGAACAGGTGATCTGGATGCCATGACACTGCGATGCAGCCACATGGATTGCCTTCCACTTCCACAATCTCGTGCCCGGTCGGATCCAATGTTTCAACTGTATCTGAGGGACGCCACGAGCCCCATAGCGCTTCTGCATAGGCCCGCATGCATTGCCCCTCCAACTCCAGGAGGTACTTGGCATCTGAGCGTGTAGCCGGTCGCAAGGTCACGGTCATTGAAGGCTCTCTATTGGCCGCAAATGGCCGTTCTAACAGGCGGTCGGATCTCGGCTCAATCCACCTCGAGAATGAAGCTGCCAGCCTTCTTAGCTGCAATCGCGGGGCCGGTAGTTTTCGACCCATTTTGAACGTTCGAAAGCTGTCGAACGGTCCCTGAAAGCGGACATAAATATCGGCGGTCAAGCAGACGACAGTCACTCTTGCAATGATTTGGCTGGCGGCTTTGGGTCTGTTTCAGAGCATGCCCCCGAAAGGAAGGCCTTTCACACCGGCACTCCCTGGCAATCACTGGTCAGTTGATCAGCAGCCCCGCCGCCATGGCATTAAACGCCTCGACCACCCTTGGCAGGGTCTTAGCTGGATCATCGCTCGCCGCTACCCAGAGGGCGGCATTTAGCGCTGCGCCATTCATCAGACGCGCTGCCGCCTCGGGATCAACTTTCTTAATGCGCCCTTCGGTAATTAGCCGCTCGACCGTCCGTTTGGTACTTTGAAGACAGCTATCCTGGCTCGGCCATTGCGATGGATCGCCCAGTACGGCGGGCCCGTCCAGCAGCACAATGCGCTGAACCTCGGCATCTAGCGCCATTTTTATGTAGGCAGCCCCCTCCGCAAGCAGCGCCTCCCAAGGATCAGTCTTGAGCGCTCCGATTTCCTGCGCCTTCTGTGCCATGGCACTGTCAATCTGATGCACCACCGCTGCCAGCAGGCCCTTCTTGTCACCGAAATTGTGATAGAGCGCGCCGCGCGTCAGGCCTACTGATGCTGTGAGCTCATCCATGGACGCTGCCGCGTAGCCCTGGGCCGCAAAGGCCTTCCTTCCGGCTTCGATCAGCCGGATACGAGTCTCTTCCATCATCGCCTGGCGTTTATTGGCCATCATCGCACCTGCTTCACATACGTGATGAATGTGAATTTGACATGCGTCGCGTATGTAGGCTAAGCATACGGTGCGTATATCAGATTGCGCGATACAAAGACAGATATGGAATCGAGCCTGAGATGATCAAACGTGAAGCCATCTTCCCCGCGGACCGTCATGCCCTTTACGAAGCTCATGGCTATTCCGCCGCGATCCGCTCTGGTGACCTGCTTTTCGTGTCTGGCCAGGTCGGAAGCCAGCAGGATGGTTCCCCCGAGCCCGACTACTCTCAGCAGGTGGACCGCGCATTCCAGAACCTCAAGACGGTTCTGGCTGCAGCCGGAGCAACCCTGGATGACATCGTCGATGTCACAAGTTTCCATACCGATCCGGAAAAGCAGTTTGAACTCTTCATGGTGGTCAAGAACCGCCATTTCAATACGAAGCCATACCCCAATTGGACGGCCATCGGAGTCAGCTGGCTGGCTGGCTTCGATTTTGAAATCAAGGTAATAGCCCGTATTCCTGCAGCGTAGTGATTGAACAAACAAATAAGGCGCCGGATTGCGCCGGCGGCAATGACCCATTTAGCCATTTACGCTACGATGACCTGGCCAAGAAACCAGCCACCACCCAGGTCTGCGGACGCGCTTCAAGGCAACTGCTTCGTGAACGTACCCATCGCCTCCAAGAAACGCGCGACGGCGCTCAGGTCCTGTTCGGTGAATTCGCGGGTCACCTTGCGATAGCTTTGGTCGATCTCCCGATATCGCTGTAGCGGCTCGGCCGCCTTGTCGCGGTTGAGCTCGATCAAGAGGCTCCGACGATCGTCTGGATTGGGCAGGCGCCGTGTGTAGCCGGCCGCCTCCAGCCGGTCGAGCACCGCCGTGCCCGAACCTGAAGTCAGGTTCAGGTGGGCGATGATCTGCTTGGGACTAACCGGCGCCTCGGCCCTGCTCAGATAACCGATGCAGGAAAAGTCGGTCGGGTGCAGGCCCTGCGCCTTGGCTGCTTGTTCGCGGGCATTGGTCACCGCCTCGATCAGTTCCTGCGGGCCCCGCCCACGCGTTTGAGGAGTGCCTCATGCTCTGACCCATCGCTTAACGTATTCTGGGCCATCAATCTCGATCTTCAAGTTAATGCTTGGTCGATTTAAACTGCCCAGAGCAGTCGTCAGTCTCAGCACGGCGTACGCCAACGTAGCTGTCGTGGTGATGCACGTGACTGAGTCGGGCACCAACTGGTGTTCATCGATTCGGCAGTCCAAGTATTGGCAGTGCACGTTTTTGGGCAGCGATGCGGAAGGGGGCGTTGACGGCACCATAGCCCTGATATCCGGCTGAACGTTGCACGATCTCGAAGAAAAAACCTTCGCCCACACTGCCGGAATATAGTTGGTAGAACTCTCCGTTGGCGTCGCGATCATAGAGGATGTTGGAGGCGCGCAGATCATCCAGCAGAGCCTGCGGTAGGGCCAGCCTGGCTTGCAAGTCGTCGTAGTAGTTGGGAGATATCTGCAGCGCTCGCATGCCGTTCTGATGCAATGCCTGCGCTGTCTGGAAGATGTCATCGCTGGCGAAGGCCAGGTGCTGGATGCTTGAGCCGAAGGTTTCGGCGATGAAGCGACCGGCAAGGGTGCGATGACTTTCGGCTCCGTTCAGGGTGAGGCGGAGGCTACCCGCCTGATTTTCGATGACCTGGCTGCGGATCAGGCCGGATGGGTCGACCACATCGACCATTGGGCTTTTACTAACTTTGAAAATGGACCTGTAGAACAGGATCCAGGTCAGCATCTCTTCGTAGTTCATGGTCTGCGCCACATGGTCCACTCGTCGCAGCCCGGCATCCTTATTGGCTTCGGGATCACGGGCCGCGTCGAACTCGACGTCCCAGACGCGGCCCAGTGGGCTATGGTCGTCGAGGAAATAGATAACTCCGCCACCAATGCCGCGGATGGCGGGAATGGCGAGCTGGTCCGGGCCGACGCGCTGGTTGAAGAGTTGCGCGCCAAGCGCCTCAGCGCGTTCGACCGTCGCTGCCGCATCACCGACGGTCAGACCTAGCGCATAGGCCGAAATTCCGTGCGTGAGATAGGCGGAGTGGGCCAGCCCTTCGCGCTCGGTGTTGATGATGATGTTGATGTCGCCCTGGGTGAAGCGTTCGACGGCCTTGCTGCGGTGGTGTCCGGTGAGGCGGAAACCAAGCTGGCGTAGATGGTGGGACAAGGTTTGTGCTTCGTCTTCGTCGGCGGCGAACTCCACGAAAGCCACGCCGTGCACGTCGACGCGTGGCGGCAGGATCGGCACCTTGATGGCGATGCCGGGTTCGGCGTTGCGGACCTGATCCATCAGGTAGACCAGCGAGCGATGGCCGTCGGCGGCAATGGTGCGCGGAGAGCCGCTGCGGAACTGGTCGTTGAAGATTTCGAGGGAAATTGCGCCGTTGTAGCCGGTTGCGGCCACGGCACGCATGAAGTCGGTGACCGGCAGATCGCCCTCGCCGGGCATGTTGCGGAAGTGGCGGCTCCAATACAGCAGGTCCATGTCGATTTTGGGCGCATCGGCCAGCTGCACGATGAAAATCTTGTCGCCGGGAATCTTGCGGATCGATTCCGGGTCGATGCCGCGTGACAGCGTGTGGAAGCTGTCGAGAATGATGCCGATACTGGCGTGATCGGCGCGGCGGACGATTTCCCAGGCGTCGCGGTGGTCGTTGACGTGGCGGCCCCAGGCAAGGGCCTCATAGCCAACGCGCAGGTTGCGCTTTGCAGCCCGCTCGCCGAGTTCGCGCAGGTCCGCGGCGGCACGATCGACGCCTCCCAGGGCTAGTGGTGAGACGCTGGAGCAGACCAGCATCAGATCGGTGCCGAGTTCGCCCATCAGGTCGAATTTGCGCTCGGCGCGCTCAAAAGCCTGGCTGCGCTGCGGCTCCGGCAGTCCCTCGAAATCGCGAAACGGCTGGAACAGCGTGATGCTCAGGCCAAGGTCGGCAACCATGCGGGCGACGTCGCGCGGCGATCGATAATAGGCGAGAAAGTCGTTCTCGAAGATTTCGACGCCATCGAAGCCGGACGCAGCTATCGCCTCCAGCTTCTCCCGCAGATCGCCGCTGATCGAAACCGTGGCTATCGAAGTCTTCAAAATCCGTCCTCCCCGACGTGGTGTGAAAGAGTACGAACTAGTTAGTACATTTGCAAGGGGCGGGGAGGCGTGGTGGCTGCCGGAGCCGTACTTAGATGCCACCCAGCTTATCGGCTCGCACCACAAACCTGAGCACCATGTCTACCGTCTGGCGGCGGAGGGAGGTTTGGTATTCGGGGCTGCCGACGTCTTTGCCGAAGATTTTGGAGAAGGTGGCGCGGTTGGAGACGTTGAAGAAACACAGGGCGCTGATCTGCCAGTGGATTTCGAGAGGATCGAGATCAGCACGGAACAGGCCCTCGGCGAGGCCCTTGGCATAGATGGCCTCGATATTGCCGATGGCTGTGACGTTCAGGTCG
>JAQGKG010000291.1 GCA_028290245.1 Devosia sp.
CGATGCATCATCAGTGCCGAGCGGCAGGAGATGTCGCCAAGTTGAGGATGCTTGCGCACTGCGCGCTCCGTGTAGCGGTCCCAGGAATCCTTTTCCGGGAACATCTCGTGCTTCCAGGTGCGACCGTCGTCATACTGCGTGCCGGGGGCACATTCGAACGGTCCCATGTCCGGCGTCACATCGACGCCGGTCAGATTGAAGGCCAGCGAGGTCAGGCGCTTGTCGTTGTAGGTCTCGGGCGGCGACGGAAAATCGCGATGCCAAGGCTGGTTCATCGCACCCTGGAAGGGCGTGTCGAAGCCGATTTCAACGATCTGATAGTCATCGCCCAGTGCCGCGCGGCACATGCCCACCACCCAGGGATGGGTGGTCAGTTCGACAAAGCCGCCAAATTCTTCGGGATGAATTTCAACATACCAACGGCGCGGTCCCCGGCCGACGGCGCCACCCGGCCGCTGGATGGCGGCCCAGAACGCCTTCATCATGTCTTCGCGCATTGCCTCGGCCCATTCCCGGGAAAAGGCGGCTTTGTGGCCGATAATGCCATCCTGCATCAGGGTGGCGTGATCGTTTTCGATGGAGAGGACTGGATCAGTCATGACAGGTTCCCTTTCAGGTTCTGGTTGTTTCGCCGGCTATGAGCCGGGCTTGCAGGATGACGACGACCAGCAGGAACGCCCCACGGATCACCGATTGCCAGTAGGCGGACAGTGATATCCAGCCCAGGCCGTTCTCGAAATTCAGCACTGTGAACAGGATGCCGAGCAGCAGCACCCCGGCCAGCGTGGCGCCGACAGAGCCGACGCCGCCGGTGAGCAGCGTGCCGCCGACCACCACGGATGCGATGGCAAACAGCTCCCAGCCAACGCCCTCGATAGGCTGGCCGGCTCCGAACTGCGCGGCGAGAATAACGCCCGCAAGGCCGGCCAAGCCGCCACTGGCAACATAGGCTAACGTCTTGATGCGATCGGCGGGGAGCCCCATCAGCTTGGCCGATTCTTCGCTGCCGCCGACCGCCAGCACACCGCGGCCGGTGGCCGTGTAATTCAGCACGAGCCACCCGAGGATAAAGGCAATCGCTGCGATGATGGCAGGGATCGGCAGGCCGATGAGATTGCCCTGGCCGAGTTCGGTGAAACCCGACTGGTAGGACACCGGCACCGAGCGGTTGTTGGCCAATAGCAATGCCGTACCGCTGGCGGCGAGCATCGAGGCCAGGGTAGCGATGAACGGCATGATGTGCATGCGGGTGATCATCAACGCATTGATCGCGCCGACCACGAGACCAATGCCGACGCCAGCAGCCAACCCCGCGATTGGCCCGTAGGGGCTGGCATAGGCGGCGGCAACACTGCCCAGCGCGGCGACCGTGCCGACCGAAAGATCGATGCCGCCGGTCATAATGACGAAGCACATGCCGAGCGCCACCAGGGCGAACATCGAATTGTAGCGCAGCACGCTCATGATGTTGAACAGGCCGAGAAAATTCTCGTAGCGCAGGTAGCCGAAGAGGATCAGCAGCGCGAGCGCGATGACCACGCCATAGGAGCCGACCATGCGGGCGAGGCGAATGCGGGTCATGCATTGCGCCCCTGCTGTTGCACCCAGACTGCGGCAATGATGATGACGGCCTGCGCTACTTGAGCCACGGAGTCGGGGACGCCGTTGGCGAGCAGGGTGTATCGGACCAGTTGGATGGTCAGGGCCCCGAGCAGGGTGCCGATGATCGAGGCGCGGCCGCCGCTGAGCAGCGTACCGCCGACGGCAACCGCCGCAATGGCGTCGAGCTCCATGCCGAGGCCCACCAGATTTGCATCGCTGGCCGAATTGATGGCGATGACCACCAGCCCGGCAATACCAGCGCAAAAACCTGAGATGGCGTAGACGACCAGCTTGACCTTTTTCACCGCAATGCCTGAGAGGCCTGAGGCTTTTTCATTGCCGCCGATGGCGAGAATCTGGCGGCCGAACACCGTCTTGCGGATCACCCAGGCGGCGATGATGACCAGCACCAGCATGACGATGACCTGGAACGGAATGCCCAGGACGCGGCCGAGGCCGATGAACTGGAACTCGGGGACCTTGAAGGTCTGCAACTGGCCGTTGGTCATCACCTGGGCGATGCCGCGACCGGCGATGAACAGCACCAGCGTGGCGATGATCGGCTGGATGCGGAAGCGGGCAATCAGCCAGCCGTTGAACAGGCCCAGCAGTGTGGCCACGCCGACGGCGATGATGATCGCCAGCGCCACCGCCAGATAGATATTGCCGATGGGGAACAACTTGCTCATGAACACCATCGGTGCCAGCGCGCCCGAGATTGCCATCAGTGAGCCGACCGAGAGGTCGATGCCGCCAGTCGCGATCACCAGCGTCATGCCGACCGCGACGATTACGATGGTGCAGACCTGGGTCAGGTTGACGTTGAGCGTCTGTAGCGTGGCGAAATTGGTGGTGAAGATCAGGTTGAAGACGATCAGCAACACCAGCGCGATGACGGTGCCGTAGCGGGCCAGCAGGTCGAACGGGTTGATCGGTTGCCGTGCAACGACGGCGGCGCGTGTTGCGTCGGTCATCGTGCGACCTCCAGGTTGCCTTCGGCCATGGCCGCCATGACGGCATCTTCGCTAGCCTCGGCGCGGCTCATCTCAGACACGGTCAGTCCTTCACGCAGCACGAAAACGCGGTCGGCGCCCTCGATGACTTCTTCCAGTTCGGACGAAATCATCAGGACGGCGAGGCCATCATCGGCCAGTGACTTGATCAGCGCCTGAATTTCGCCCTTGGCACCGACGTCGATGCCGCGGGTCGGCTCGTCGAGAATGAGCAGTCGCGGTTCGGTGGCGAGCCATCGGCCGAGCAGCACTTTCTGCTGGTTGCCACCGGAGAGTTCGCGGATTTTCTGGTTTGGGCCGGAGCATTTGATCGACAGAGCTTTGATGAATTTTTCGACGATCTGGCGTTGGCGCGGCTCATCGATGATGCCGGATTTGGCCAGTTTGGGCATCAGCGCCAGCATCATGTTTTCGGCGACACTCATATTAGGTACGATGCCCTCGGCCTTGCGGTCTTCGGTGCAGAAGCCGAGGCCTGCTGCAATAGCGTCGATGGGACTGGCGGGGTCATACGGTACGCCGCCCAGTGTCATGCTGCCGCCGCTGCGCTTGTCGGCGGCAAAGGCGAGCCGCGCCGTTTCGGTGCGTCCGGCGCCGAGCAGGCCAGCAAAACCGGTGATCTCGCCACGGCGAATCGAGAAGCTGACATCGCGCACGGCGCTGCCGGCGCTGAGGTGTTCGGCGGCAAACAGCGTCTCGCCCAGCTTTGCGGGGTCGCGGTCGGTAAATGCGGTGGCGTGGCCTTCGACACGGGCAATTTCCCGGCCGAGCATAGATGACACGAGGTCGAGCTTACCGATGCCGCTGATTTCGGCGACCCGCACCGTGCGGCCGTCGCGCATGATGGTAACGCGGTCGCACACGGCATAGAGCTCGTCGAGTTTGTGGCTGACAAAGACCACTGAGACGCCCTCAGCCTTGAGCTGGCGGATGACGTCGAACAACACGCCGACCTCTCGCTCGTCCAGCGATGAGGTGGGTTCGTCCATGATCACCAGCTTGGCGTCAAAGCCAATGGCCCGGGCAATGGCCACCATCTGCTGCGTCGCGGTGGAGAATTCCATGACGGGGCGGCGAACATCGGCCTTGATGTTGAAGCGGGCCAGCAGGCGCTCCGCCTCGGCATGCATGGCGCCCCAGTCGAGCAGCCCGAAGCGGCGCTTTTCGCGACCGAGACAGATGTTCTCGGTGATCGAGCGATAGGGGACGAGGTTGATTTCCTGGTAGATCGTGGAAATGCCGCTGGCTTGGGCCTGCTGTGGCGAGGCGACCTCGAATGGTTTGCCGTCGAAGCTGACGCTGCCCGCATCCTTTTTGTGATAGCCGGTCAGCACCTTGATGAGGGTGGATTTGCCGGCGCCATTCTGGCCGATCAGCGCATGCACTTCGCCGCGCCTTACCTCGAAACTGGCGCCGATCAGTGCAGGAATGCCGGCAAAGCGCTTGTCCACGCTAGCCATTGCGAGCAGCAGGTCCTCACCCATCCTTGCTACCTTTTTAGTTCAGCATCTGCCTAAACGATGCGGGCTTCAACTGCGTCCAGCGAAGGAATGCACAGCGAGAAAAAAAGCCCCTTCAGCCCGAGAGTATGGGCCGAAGGGGCCTCAGGAGGACCTCTTAGTAAGCGGTCGGGAGCAGTTCTTTGGCGTTGGTAGCGTCATAGAACTGGTCGGGATTGATGATCATCGGTGCAATGGTCTCGCCGTTTGCGTAGGCGACTGCGGTGTCGAATGCCTTCGGACCGAAGCGCGGGTTGCACTCGACCACGGCCGCGATCTTGCCCTCGACCACCAGGCCGACGGCTTCCTTGCCGCCGTCGATGGAGAGGATCAGCACATCGGTGCCGGGAACCTTGCCAGCAGCTTCGACAGCCGAGATGGCGCCAATGGCCATTTCGTCGTTGTGGGCATAGATGACGTTGGCTTCGGGATGCGCCTGCAGCAGGGTTTCGGCAACCTGGCGACCCAGATCGCGGTTGAAGTCGCCGGTCTGGCTAGCCAGAATCTTGAAGTCGGGATTTGAAGCGATAACGTCGTCAAAGCCCTTCTTTCGATCGTTGGCGGGGGAGGAACCGGTGGTGCCTTCGAGTTCGATGATGTTGGTCTTGCCATTGGCATTGGCGACTAGCCAGTCGGCGACGCGCTGGCCTTCTTCGATGAAGTTCGAACCGATAAAGCAGACGTAATCTTCGCCGGCCTTGGCAAGCGACTGATCGACGTTACGGTCGAGCAGAATCACCGGAATGCCAGCGTTCTTGGCAGCCATGATGGCCGGGATCAGTGGCACTTCTTCGCGCGGCGCGAGGAAGATCAGGTCAACGCCCTGGGCGATCATCGAGTTGACGTCGGAAACCTGTTTGGCGGCGGAGCCAGCGGCATCGGTATAGACCAACTGCCAACCGCGCTTCTTGGCTTCATCCTGCATCGAGGCCGTCTGGGCCAGGCGCCATGGATTGTTCGATTCGGTCTGGGCGAAGCCGACCTTGTAGGTGTCCTTCTTGGCCAGCGGCGGCACGGCGGCAAAGGCACGCGAAGCCATCAGCGATGCTGCAGCAGCGGCCGATGAAATGAGCAGAGTACGACGAGAAATCGTCATGGTGCGTTTTCCTCCCAAAAAACGGGGTCGCGGGTTTTCCACGATCTTGGTGTGGCTCCCTGCCACGAGATGATCCTTGCGCGTTGATCAAACCTAGTCAATTATTATTATTTATAAACATAAGTCAGCACTCCTGACCGAAGGGTGGGTTTGACAAGAGCGGCTGGGGTGCTTTCAAGGGGAGGTTCATGGCACGCATGACCGGGGCGGGGCAAAGACGCATGGACGAGTTGGCGGCAAAGCCCAAACGGGGCAGCGCGCGGCAGGGTAGTGCTAAGGCCGCCGGCCGTCGCATAACCATGACCGACATCGCCCGCGAAGCCGGCTGCTCCCAGGCCACGGTCAGTTTCGTGCTCAATCGCACCGATGGCGTCAAGATTTCGCCCCAGACGCGCGACCGCGTCATCGAGGCGGCGCGAATGTTGGGTTATGCAGCCCCGAATTTTGCGCATGTCGTGCCGGCGCCGGCAAGTCGCCCCGCAGTGGACGGGTTGATCGGTTTCGTCGTGGATCAACTCGCGACCAGTCCCGAGGCCGTGGTCGCCATCGAGGGCGCGCGGCAGGCGAGCTGGAACGCCGGTAATATCATCCTCGTGGCACAGACCTTGTCTGATCCCGTCATGGGGCCGCGCACCATTCGCGCACTGACCGGGCAGGGCATTTCGGCGCTGATCTACATGGCGATCTTCACGCGCGAGATCGCGGCGCCGGACTATCTTTATGAGTTGGATATCCCGGTGGTCCTGCTCAATTGCTACACCGCTGACCATGCCTTTCCGGCAGTGGTGCCGAGCGAAATCGCGGGCGGGCAGGGCTCGACGCAGCACCTGATCGACTATGGCCACCGCCGCATCGCCTGCATAACCGGCGAGCAGTGGATGCAGGCGGCGCAGGACCGGCTGAAAGGCTATCGCCGGGCGCTAGCGACGGCCGATATCCCGTTCGATCCGGAGCTAGTGGTCGAGGGCGACTGGTCGGCCAGTGCCGGCTACAAGGCGACGGTGCAATTGCTAGCGCTGAAAGAACGTCCGACAGCCATCTTTTGTCAGAACGACCGCACGGCCATCGGCTGCTACGAGGCGCTGAAGGAAGCTGGATTGTCGATCCCGGGCGACATTTCGGTGGTTGGTTATGACGACGAGGAAATCTCGCGGCACCTACATCCGCAACTGACAACGTCGATCCTGCCGCATCGCGCCATGGGCCAGTGGTGCATCGAGCAGTTGGACCTGTCGACGCACCAGCCGGGCAAACGCTATCCGATCACCAAGCTCGAATGTCCGCTGGTGGAGCGGCATTCGGTGGTGAACCTGCGGCTTTGAGCCGGGATTTACGCGAGCTTCTTTTTCCAGTCGAGCTCGGTGTTGCCATCGATAAAATCTTCGAACAAGACCGTCGTGCGGTCGGGCGTGCCAATGAACACGGCCATCTGGCCGGGGCCCGACAGGCGCGGGAAGTCAGCGTTCGGCTGGTCGACGACGAAGCCGACTGAATAGTGTCCACCGGCCAGGGTCGTGAAGGGTAGGCCGTGCCACGATGCGGTTGAGGTCAGGTGCACATGGCCAGCGATGACCTGGCGGATGTCGGGGTGAGTTTTGAGCGCGGCGATAAACTCGGTTGGCTCCAACATGCGGATGGTGTCGGAGCTGATGTGCAGCGCATTGGCGTTGTGGTGCAGCACGATAATCACCGGCCGGTCCATCGCTTCCGCAAGGCGGGCGCGCAGCCAGTCGATCTGGCGTGGCTCAAGCACGCCATCGACCCGGCCAGGCTCGGACGAATCGAGCAGGATGATGCGATAGCCTTTGACGTCGATGACCTTGTCGATCTTGCCGGTTTCGGCCTCGAATTCATCGCCGAAAACCGACAGGAAAGTCGCGCGATCGTCATGGTTGCCCAGGGTGATGTGCACCGGGATGGGTAGTCGCGACACGATCGACTTTAGACGTTCGTAGGCAGCCGCTTGGCCGAGGTCGGCAAGGTCGCCCGCCAGGATGCAAAAGTCTGCATCGCCGTAGCGGGCAATTACGGCATCCACCGCATGCTCTAGCCGCGCGCTGGTGTCGAGCGTCATCGACAGCTCACCCTCAGGGACCAGGTGAAGATCGCTCATTACTACGAATTTCAAGGTCATGCTGATCCGGTCCCGTCGTCGAAGAATGGTGCATGGTGAGCCGTTGCCCACCACACCTTTGATTTGTGGAAAGTCGCCGTAGTTACTCGGCAGCCCGCAGGACTTCCTCGTTGACGCCCATCAAGCGCTTGGCGATGGCCAGGCTTTCTAGCTGTTCGCTGCGGTGGCGCTGGCCGATTTCCATCATCATGACGGTCTCGGGCAGGAAGCGGAGTTCAGCGAAAATGCTGTCCCAGTCGATATCGCCCCAACCGAGCGGCATGTGCAGATCGCCGATGCCCATCGCAGCGTTTTCCTGCGGGTGGAATGCCTTGTAGAAGGCCTGTGGACGGCCGAAGCTGTCATGCACATGCAGGTGCCCGGCGACGGGCGCCATGGCGGCGATCTGCTGGCGGAAGTCGAGGCCCTTGTAGGTGCTCTCGATATAGGCGTGGCTGAAGTCGATGAGCGCCACGACATTGGGGTGGTTCACCGCCTTGACGGTCTCGGCGACCTCGGCCGGGGTCTGGCGATACTGGCCAAGCTCAGTGGTGAAGATGTTTTCGAACGCGATACGCACACCATAGGGGCGGGCGAAATCGCCCAGTTCGGTCAGGGCTTCGCGCTCGCGAATGTCGGCCTCGGCGCGCTGGTGCACCTGATCGGCCCGCAGGGCGCCGCCATGCTGCACCTGGACGCGGGCGTCAATGCGGTCGCAGACTTCGACCAGCGCCTTGGCGGCCTGCATCTGGAAGTCGAGCGTGTCGGGATCCATGAAGTTGGACGAGACGAGGCCATGCACAGTGTAGCGGAAATCGAACTGGCTAGTGATGGTGACGAGGCGCTGCAGCCGCTCGGGCAGAATGCGACCGCCCGAGATCAGGTCAACGCTGGTGAGACCCAACTCGACCGTGTCGACGCCGATATCGGCAAGGCGGCGCAGGTCGGCTTCGAGGCTGAACAGTTCGCCGTCGTCAGAACCGCTATTGAAGCCCGTTGCGATGATATTACCCATGGAAGATCTCCCGATCAGGCGTTGAGAAGGGATGGAACGCGATGGTCAGCGCGCATCTCGATGCGCTTGCC
>JAQGKG010000333.1 GCA_028290245.1 Devosia sp.
ATTCTTCGCGAGAGCCGCGAAACCCTCGGAAATCTTCAGGAAGAGAGCCAGAACCATCCTGATATGGCCGACCGCGCCAGTTCGGAAAGCGACCGCTCGCTTGAATTGCGTACGCGTGACCGTCAGCGCAAGCTGATTTCCAAGATTGATGCTGCGCTGAAGCGCCTCGACGACAATACCTATGGCTATTGCGAAGAGACCGGCGACCCGATCGGTATTGCACGGCTGGATGCTCGGCCAATTGCGACCCTGAGCCTCGAGGCGCAAGAGATGCACGAGCGCCGCGAGAAGGTGTATCGCGACGAGTGAATTGCTGCCCAATTCTTCAAAAGGCCCGCAGTGTTGCGGGCCTTTTTTATTGCGCTGCGCTAGCGGGCTCTACTCAACATTAAGCTTTGCGTACGACGGCTGTTTTCTTGCCTTGCTACTGTCATGCCTTCCCGGCCATATGGGGCCGTTGAACTTGGGAGAGCAACATGCTGCAGGTCGTGTCGAAGCTGCGCTGGTTCGGTCTTGCACTCATGTTGGCGCTCGCAGCGCCCGGTGCCATGGCGGCCGATACCAAGATCACGCTGCTCGAAGATACCGATCTGCCGGGCTTCGACTATTCCATCCTCAAGGATGTGGATGTCGATGCCTGCACGGCCGCATGCACCGACGATAATATCTGTCGCGCCTTCACCTTCAACGAACAGTCAAACTGGTGCTTCCTCAAGGGCGCCGTAGGCGAACAGGCGGAATTTATTGGCGCAACATCTGGCCGGGTCAGCCGCGCGCCCTCGCCAGCCGTCACCGAGGCTGATCGCCAAGCCGAGCTGCCGTTCCCTGCCCAGGACCTCATAGACACCGCCAAGAGCTTCGCCACCAATCTGCCGCAGACCGACGCACCGCCGCCCAAGGTGACCTATGCGGCGCTGGTGCAGTCGGCTGAAGAGGCGTTGGCTGACGGCAATGTTGTTTCGGCCATCGTTGCCTATCGACAGGCGCTCGCAATCAACGCCAATGACCGCGCCATCTGGCAAGCACTGGCGCAGGCTGCCTTGAGCCGGGCAGAGACCGTCAAGGGTCAGGCCGAGGGCGACAACAGTTACGATCTCGCCCAGACTGCTACGTCGGCAGCGATGAATGCCTTCCTTCGTTCGTCGGAAAAGCAGGAGCGCGGCGATGCGCTGGCGGCGCTTTCCAATGGTCTTGAATTCCGCGAGTCCTGGCGCGAGGCGATTGCCAGCTATCGCCTGAGCCTCGAACTTGCGCCCAATGACGCCGTTGCCGCCCATCTCGATGAGGTCGTGGCGGAGCATGGCTTTCGCATTGTAAGCCACGAAGTCGATGCCGAGGCAGCCTCGCCACGCGTTTGCGCGGTATTTTCCGATCCGTTGCCGCTCGATCAGGGCGACCTCTCGGCCTATGTCGTCGTCGCCGATGCGCCACAGGCTTCGGTTGAAACCGAGCAGGATCAGGTCTGCGTCGAAGGGCTGGAACATGGCGGTCGCTATTCGATCCGCCTGCGCGCCGGTCTTCCTTCGGCCGATGGCGAGAGCCTGCTGAAGGATGTTGTGCTCGACGTTTATGTGCCTGATCGCGCACCCTTTGTCGGCTTTGCCAACAATTCCTACGTGATGCCTGCCGGTCTTGGTGGCGGCTTGCCGATCACTTCGGTCAATGCCGAAACTGCCGATGTAATGATTTATCGTATTGGCGACCGCTCGATTGCAACGGCGGTGCGCGACGGCATTTTCCAGGGCAACCTGTCGCAATATGGCGCCGAGGACATCGCCGACCGCGTCGGCGAAAAGGTCTGGACCGGTGAAGTCGATCTGGCTCAAGGCGAACCCAATGCCTTGACCACCACGGCAATTCCTGTTGCCGATGCGCTCGGCGAGATGGAACCGGGCGCTTATGTAATAACCGCCCGGATCGCCAAGGGAAACGAAGAGTATTGGGACGATCAGGCCACGCAGTGGTTCATCGTCACCGACCTCGGCCTTACCACGATCGAAGGCGATGATGGCGTGCATGCTTTCGTGCGCGGCCTGACTGACGCGCAGCCAATCGTCAACGCCACGGTGCGTCTGGTCGCCATCAACAACGAAGTGCTCGGCGAAGCCAAGACCGATGCCGATGGCCGTGCGGTGTTCGCGCCGGGTCTGGCGCGCGGCACTGGGGGCAGGGCGCCGCAACTGCTGGTCGCCGAAACCGCGGACGGCGATTACGCCTTCCTCGACCTGGCCCGTCCGGCGTTCGACCTCACCGACCGCGGCGTCGAAGGACGTCCGTCGCCGGGTCCGCTGGACGTTTTTGCGACCACCGAACGTGGCGTTTATCGCCCCGGCGAGGTGGTGTATCTGACTGCGCTGTTGCGCGATGAGCGCGCCAAGGCCGTCACCGGCCTGCCGCTGACGCTGGAAGTCGAACGGCCCGATGGCGTGGTTGCGACCCGCGAAGTGCTCAAGGATGAGGGCGCCGGCGGATATTTTGTCGCGCTGCCCATGGTGGCTGAAGCCATGCGCGGCTCGTGGACGGCGCGGCTCTATGCCGATCCCAAGGCCGAGGCCCTGTCGAGCACTACCTTCCTCGTCGAGGACTTCGAGCCCGAACGGCTTGCCTTCGAGGTCAGCGCTGCCGATGCGCCGTTCGAGGCCGGCGTGACCACCGAGATCGATATCGCGGCTAAGTATCTCTATGGCGCCACCGCGCCGGGCCTTGCCATCGAAGCGGATGCCATCATCAGCCCGACCACCACGCTGGACGCATTCCCCGGCTACACGTTCGGCCGCCTGGATGACACCATCGAAACCACCCGCGAGCCGTTGGGCGTTGTCGGGACTACCGATGATGCCGGCAATGCCGTGGCCGAAGTGACGCTGCCCGAAACGCAGGTCACCACCCGTCCGCTGCAGGCCCAGCTTCTGCTCCGCCTCGTCGATAGCAACGGGCGCAGCATCGAGCGCAGCATCAGCCGTCCTGTACTGGCGAGCGGCGATCGTCTCGGCATCAAGCCGACGTTCAGCGACGCCACCGGCCTCGCAGAAGGCAGCGAAGCCCAGTTCGACATCGTCTCAGTTTCGCCTGAGGGCAAGGCTGTCGCCACGACCGGCCTCAACTGGTCGATCTCGCGCGTCGAAACCAATTACCAGTGGTACCGCAATGGTTCCGCCTGGCAGTGGGAGGCCATCACCACCACGCGCGAAGTGGCGACCGGCACTGTGGACACGCCCGATGGCGGCCCGGTGACCATCGGCGCCAACGTCGATTGGGGCCAGTATCGCGTCGAAGTCGAGAGCACGGGCGATAACCCGACCTCGTCCAGCTACGAATTTTACGCCGGCTACTATTACGCCGACGCCGGCAGCGACACGCCTGATACGCTGCAGGTTGCCCTCGACAAGCCAGCCTACAAGATCGGCGAAACCGCCAATCTCAAGCTCGATCCGCAGTTTGCGGGCACGGCGCTGATCATGGTGGTCGATAACCGCGTCGTCGCCATGCAGGCCGTCGATGTGCCCGAGGGCGGCACCACCGTGCCGCTGGAAGTGACAGAGGAATGGGGCCCCGGCGCTTATGTGACCGCGATCCTCTATCGTCCGGCTGATGCGGCCGAGAAGCGCATGCCGGCGCGTGCGCTTGGCTTGGCTTTTGCCGACGTCGATCCCGGTGACCGCCAGCTCGATGTCAAGCTCGGCACGCCAAGTGAAACGCTGCCGCGCCAGTCTTTTACCACCACGGTAGAGCTCGGCAACATGGCAGCAGGCCAGACCGCCTATGTCGCGGTTGCGGCGGTAGATCTGGGCATTCTCAACCTGACCAACTTCAAGGTGCCGGATCCCGACGGCTGGTATTTCGGCCAGCGCCAGCTCGGCATGGAAGTCCGCGACCTTTATGGCTCGCTGATCGATCCGACGCAGGGTCTGGCGGGCGCCATGCGCTCTGGCGGTGACGGCGGTGCGTCGCGCACCGGCACGCCTCCGGCTACCTCGGTGCTGGTCGCGCTGCACTCCGGCATCGTAAAGGTCGATGCGGATGGCAAGGCGACCGTCACCTTCGACATGCCCGATTTCTCTGGCACCGTTCGCGTCATGGCCATGGCCTGGACCGACACGGCCGTTGGCCACGCCTCTGCCGATGTGATCGTTCGCGATCCGGTGGTGGTTACCCTCAGCCCGCCGCGCTTCCTGCGTGTTGGCGACGAGTCCCGCCTCTTGGTGGAAATCAACAATATCAACGGCGCTGCCGGCACCTATGGCGTCGCGCTGTCGACCGGGGAAGGCATTGCCACTCCCTCCGCCTCAAGCGATGTCGAACTGGCGCAGGGCGAGCGAACCTCGCTCGATCTCAAGCTCAACGGCATGCAGATCGGCGATTGGCCGGTGGTGCTCAATATCACTGCGCCGGATGGCACGACCCAGACTAAGGAACTGCTGCTCGGCGTCCGTCCGATCAGCGCTCCAGTGACCACCAGCCGCTTGCTGCCAATCAAGGCGGGCGAAAGCGTCACGGTCGGCGACGACTATTTCGCGAGCTTCCTGGCCAATACCGGCCAGATGACGCTAGCAATCGGCCCGCTAGCCCGGCTCGATGTGCCCGGCCTGCTACTGTCGCTCGATCGCTACCCCTATGGCTGCTCCGAGCAGCTTTCCAGCCGTGCCCTGCCGCTGCTGTATCTGAACGACGTGGCCAAGCTGATCGGCCTCGGCGGTGACGAGGAGCTCAAGGACACCGTCACTGGCGCTATCACCGATATTCTGTCCAAGCAGACGTCCGGTGGCGGTTTCGGCCTCTGGGGCCCGTTCGACGGCGGCGATTTCTGGCTCGACGGCTTCGTCACCGACTTCCTGCTGCGCGCCAAGGCAGCTGGCTATACGGTGCCCGAGCTATCCATGACCATGGCGCTCGATAACCTCACCAACCAACTGTCCTACGCCACCGACTTCGACAATGGCGGCGAAGACGTGGCCTATGCGCTTTATGATCTGGCCCGTGCCGGCCGCGTCTCGATGGGCGACTTGCGCTACTATCACGAGGCACGTCTTTCGGCCTTTGGTTCGCCTTTGGCCAAGGCACAACTTGGTGCAGCGCTGGCACTGTACGGCGATCCGGGCCGCGCTGCTTCTGCCTTTGCGGCGGCGGTGGAAGGTCTGTCCGAACCTGAAAACAAGGGTCGCTACCGCGCTGACTATGGCACGCGCCTGCGTGACACTGCCGCGGTGCTGGCCCTTGCTGCCGAGTTCAAGCCAGATGGCGTGGACCTGACGGCCCTGTCCAACCAGCTGGCCAAGCTGCGGGATCGCGAACGCTACACTTCCACCCAGGAAGATAGCTGGACGCTGCTCGCTGCGGCAGCTGTGGGTGCGGCGAGCACCGATGGGTCGATCACGCTCAACGGCGAGGCCTTGACCGGCCAGGTCTATCGTTCGCTCGAGGAGGTCGACTTTGCCACGGTCGAGATCGCCAATACGGGCACTTCCGACACCGAGGCCAAGGTGACGGTCACCGGGTATCCTGAAGTGGCGCCGGAGGAATCCAGCAATGGCTTCACCCTGATCCGCGAATACTTCCTGCCCGACGGGACGCCGGTCGATCCGGAAGCAGTGCCGCTGGCGCAGAACGATCGTCTGGTCGTGCTGCTCACGGTGCGTCCGCAGCAGCTTGGCTCGGGCCAGTATATGGTCGCCGATCCGCTGCCGGCTGGTTTCGAGATCGAAAATCCCGATCTTTCGGCCGGAGGTGGGGCATCCGATTTCAGCTGGCTGACGCTCGATACGCCGACCCATGTGGAGTCCCGCACCGACCAGTATGTGGCGGCGTTCCGCTACGCCACGGAACCTGGTTCATTCAGGACCGCCTATATGGTTCGCGCCGTTTCACCTGGCACCTTCGTGCTGCCGGGCGCCTCGGTGGAAGACATGTATCGCCCCGAATTCCGGGCGAATACGGCATCGGGCTCGATCGAGGTCACGTCCACAGGGCCATGAGCGACGGTGGCTCCCCGATAGTCAAACGCGTGCCGGGTCCATGGACCCGGCGCCTGACACTGGCCGGGTTTTCGCTGTTCGTGCTGGCCATGGCTGGGATTATTCAGCTCAGTTCCACGCTGACCAGTATCGAAGCGACGCTGCCGCGAACGCCCGATGCGGCGACGTTGCCGGTTTCTGCAGCGGTGTCCGATCGCAATGGGCAGTTGCTGCGCCCGTTCACCACATCCGATGGTCGCTGGCGCCTGCCGGTGGAGCGCGCTGCGGTTGATCCCCGCTTTCTTGAGATGCTGATCGCCTATGAGGACCGCAATTTTGCCAGCCATGATGGCATAGCGTGGTCTTCGATGGCCCGCGCTGCTGGGCAGTTTGTCGGGGCAGGGGGACGCGTGGTGTCTGGCGGGTCGACGCTGACCATGCAGGTGGCGCGGCTGATCGAAGGCGAGCCGACGCGCAATCTGTGGGGCAAGCTACGCCAGATGGTGCATGCGGATCGGCTCGAGCATGAGTTGAGCAAAGATCAGATCATCGACCTGTATCTGACGCTGGCGCCCTATGGCGGCAATATCGAGGGTGTCCGCGCCGCCAGCCTTGCCTATTTCGGCAAGGAGCCCAACCGCCTGACCACCGCCGAAGCCGCGCTCTTAGTCGCTCTGCCGCAATCGCCCGAGGCGCGGCGACCTGATCGCGATCCGGTAGCAGCGCAGCGCAGCCGTGACATGGTTTTGGATCGCCTGGTCGCCATGGGGGCTCTGCCGGCGGAGGAGGCTGCTGCCGCCAAGCACGAGCCGGTGCCGAAGGCTCGTCGTGAGTTCCCGATGCTGGCGGCGCATATGGCGCAGCAGGCGGTGAAGGCCCAGCCGACGGCGCGCAACGTGGAACTGACCATCGACAAGCAGTTGCAGGATGCGCTGGAGCGGCTGGCTGCGGGTCGGGCTCGCATTCTCGATCCCAAAGTTTCCATCGCTATCGTCGCCGCCGATATTCACACCGGCGAGGTGCTGGCCTCGGTCGGCTCGGCGGGCCTGTTTGCCACGCAGAGTGCCGGTTTCGTTGACATGACCTCGGCTATTCGCTCGCCCGGCTCGACGCTTAAGCCGTTGATCTACGGGTTGGCATTCGAGTTGGGGCTGGCGCATCCGCAGAGCCTGATCGAAGATCGGCCCACCGCGTTTGGTGCCTATGTGCCGGTCAATTTCGACGGGTTCAGCCGCGGAACAGTTTCGATCCACGATGCGCTGACGGAGTCGCTGAATATCCCCGCCGTGGTCGTGCTTGATGCGGTCGGACCGGCGCGGCTGGTGTCGCGCCTGCGCCGTGCCCATGCCGATCCACGCCTGCCGGTGAACACAGCGCCTAGTCTTGCTGTGGGTCTCGGTGGTGTCGGTATCACGCTGCGCGATCTGGTTTCAGTGTATGCAGCGATCGGCAATGGCGGCGTGCCGGTGTCGCTGCATGACGGGATCAAGCCGCAGGAACCGTTCAGGCTGTCGGCCCCCGTGCTCGATCCCGTGGCGGCTTGGTATGTTTCGGACATTCTTGCCGACGTGCCGCCGCCGCTGAATGGCTCGCCTGGGCGCATCGCCTATAAGACCGGCACTTCCTACGGCTATCGCGACGCCTGGGCCATTGGCTTTGACGGCAATACTGTCGTTGGCGTTTGGGTTGGCCGGCCGGACGGTGCGCCAGTGCCCGGCCTGTCCGGCATTGTCGGCGCGGCGCCAATCTTGTTCGAAGCCTTCGACCGCCTCGGTAATCGCAAGGCGCCTTTGCCGCGCGCACCGGCCGGGGCGATTTTTGCCACCAACACCGAGTTGCCGGCTCCCCTGCGGCGCTTCCGCCATCCCGACGAGGACATGGTCGCCCGCGTCTCTGCGCCCGAAATTGCCTTTCCCGCCGATGGCGTGGATGTCGAGCTCGGCCTCGGCGCAGGTGGCATCTCGCCCCTCATGATGAAGGTTCGCAACGGCGTGCCGCCCTTCACCTATTTCGCCAATGGCGCACCGATCGGTCGCCCGGAGTTTGCCCGGCAGAGTAGCTGGAAACCGGATGGGCCGGGCTATGTGACGCTCTCCGTGGTCGATGCTGCAGGGCGGGGCGATACGGTTACGGTGTTTTTGAACTAGCCCGACAAGTATACGGGCCCCGTGGGGCCCGTGGATAAGTTCTGTTTGGTGAGTTCCTAGAACCCGAACACCGTCGTCAGGCTGGACTGGCCGTTGCCGTTTTGGACGCACTGGCCGTTGGTGTTTTCGCCGAACTGGAACAGGCCGCAATTGTTGTCGTTGCCGTTCTGCTGGATGGTGCCATGGTGGCCGTTGCCCTCCTGCACGATCAACCCGTTGTTGCCCCAGCCGCTCTGGTTGAAGCCGGCGCCGTTGTTGTCGCCGTTCTGGCTGACGTTGGCGCCGCTGGAGGAGAGGCCCTTGACCAGCGAGAAGATCTGCAGTCCCGCGCCGAGTGCCTGCTGCTGGTCGGCATCGCTCGGGGTGAAGTTGAATGAGAACTGGCCGGCGGACATGGCAGGGGCAGTCAGGATGGCGGCGCCGATGAGCGCAGCGGCGAAGGTCCTGGCGAACTTGGTGGTCATGGCGTCTCTCCTTGATCTGTGATGATCATGACTGGTGCGGGATTGATTCAACGCAGGCTGGTAATGTCCTGATCGCATTCGATCTTTTTGCCGTTAGCGGTGACGTCGAAGACGACGTTGTAGCTGGAGCCCGTGTTGAGCGTCACCTTGCCGAGCGATGTGGCTTCATCGGCCTTGGCGGTGAAATAGCCGCCCTGGCTGATGTTGGAGGAGCCACCATTGCTCGAGCTCCGGATCGCTAAGCGGTATTCGCCGCTGATGGCGACGGGGCTGGTTAGCATGCCTTCGAGCACCAGCATGCCTTTTTGAGCGGTCTCGACGATGCCGCACTGAACGCTGTTGGCGCTTCCCGAATTGGCCATGCCGCCGGTGGCAGCGATGGCGGCGATGACGAGGCCGAGGGCGACGGCGCTACTGGATCGAATGTTCATGGTGTCCTCCTGCTGATGGCGAGCCGGAAACCAGCCGCCGATCAGGGGCAGACCTGGACGAAGGCGGTGACATTGCCCGAACCGCCCTGGACCACGTTGGCGTTGCAGCCATTGCCGACCTGTACGCCGGCCGCGACGTTGCCATTGCCGTCCTGGGTGATGACCGTGGTGTGATTGTCGCCGAACTGGCCGACGCCGGCAGCGTTGTCCCAGCCGTTCTGCCAGGTGTCGCCATAGTTGCCATTGCCCTGCTGGCCGACAGCGCCGACGTTGTTGCCGCCATTCTGGCGGCCCGTTGCAGTGTTCCAGTTGCCCGACTGGTGAACGCCGAAAGTATTGTTCCAGCCGGACTGATTGCCGCCGGCAGCGTTGCCGAAGCCGAACTGGTTGACGAAGACATCGTTGGACATTGCGGGGGCAGCCATGGCGCCGATGGCCAGGGTCGCGACTGCGGTGATGATGAGCGTACGGATCATTTTTTCTCTCCTGTTCGGCGGCGCTCCCTCCGAGCGCTTGTTGCCGATGACACGAGGAGTAGACCCCCGATTTGGAACGGGTTCTGAGTTGGGTGTTCAGAATCCGTTCATCGGGGCGCTGACTAGGCTAGATAGCGCTGCTTCAGGTGTGCCTTGAAGAAGTCGGCATTCAGGGGCTCGCCGGTGGCTTTGGTGATCAGGTCTGGGGTCGACCAGCGCGAGCCCTGGGTCCAGATGTTGTCGCTCCGCCATTGGTTGACGCCGGTGAAGTCGCCTTTGCGGATGTCGTCGCGCAGGGTGGGTTGGGCCTTTTCGAGGGTGGCCCATTGCTGAGCGGCGATCATGGCGCCGAGGGTGTAGCTGGGGAAATAGCCGAAGGCGCCGCCTGGCCAGTGGACGTCCTGCATCGGGCCGTCCTTGGGATCGTTGATGGTCGAGATGCCGAGATATTCGGTCATCTTGGCGTCCCAGGCCTCGGGAATCCGGCTGGCTTCGAGCTTGCCGTTGACGAGATCCTGCTCCATTTCGTAGCGCAAGATGACATGCAGCGGGTAGGTGACCTCGTCGGCATCGACGCGGATATAGCCGCGCTCGACGAAGTTGACCTCGTTGAGAATATCGCCGATTTCCCAGCCGGGAACGGCGTTTTCGCCGAGATGCAGATGCACCAGCGGCAGGGCGAATTCCCAGAACTCGGGGCTGCGGGCGAGTTGCATTTCGACGAACAGGCTCTGGCTTTCGTGAATGCCCATGCCGCGGGCCTTGCCGAGTGGCCAGTGCGACCAGTCCTTGGGCAGACCCTGTTCGTATAGGGCATGGCCGGTTTCGTGCAGCACGCCCATCAGCGACGAGAGGAAATCATCCGTGCGGTACCGCGTGGTCATGCGCACGTCGGTGGGCACCCCGCCGCAGAAGGGGTGGTGCGAAACGGCGAGCGAGCCGTGGGTGAAATCGAAACCGACGGCGCGCATGGCGGCAAGGCCCAGCTCGCGCTGCTTTTCGACCGGGTAGGGGCCGTTCAGGGCCTTGCGCGGGCGGATGGCGAGTCGGCGGTCCTGCGCGTCGAGCGCTTCAGGCACGAAGCCTTTGAGGAAGCTCTTGAGGTCGCCGAACACCAGGTCGAGATCCGCGGTGCGGTTGCCGGGATCGTATTGATCCATCATGGCATCGTAGGGGTCCAGCTTGAGTGCATCGGCGCGAAGTTGGGCTTCTTCGCGGACTAGCGAGACGACGCCCTCGAGCGCAGGCAAGAAGCTGTCCCAGTCGCCCTTGGCACGCAGGTCGCGCCACAGTTGTTCGGAGCGCATGGTGGCAGCGGTGCGGCGCTCGACGAACTCGGTCGGTAGGCACGTGGCGTTGATGTACTGGCGCTTGAACTCGGCGAGGGCGAGGGTCTGGTCTTCGCTCTCGGGCCTCGCGGCCTCGATCCAGTCGGCGATTTCGGGTGCGGTGGCCTGAGCGTGATACATGCCGGCAAGGTTCGACATGGCCTCGGCACGCTTTTCGCCACCGCCGATAGCCATGTGGGTGGCCTCGTCGGCGCCGAGGATAGAGAGCGCGTGCTCCAGGGATTCGAGTTTGCGGCCGAGGGCGTCGAGTTTCTGGAAGGACATGGGAGGCTCCGAAAGAACTGCTCCCTGTGTTCCATAGGCGGGCGCAGTCGGCAAGCGTGCGGAAGCGCCGCCTGTGGTGCGGGTTTCAAAGACGAGCGGACCCCAAGACGGCAACCGCCTCGTAAAGGGGTAGTAAAAGTGAGACGATAGCGTCTCGGGGTGGCTGGGCCTTTATCGGAAGGCAGATCGTGACCCCAGCGTTTGCCGTAGCGCCCGCCCGATTGTCCCGTCCGCGCAGCCCAGGGCGAAGCGCGACCTCCACCCTCCCAACTGTCAATCCGGACACCGGTCGCTGCAGCGCCGCTCGTATCCCGGATGATGGGGGGAGTATGCGGGATGGTATGGGGGTGGGGATAAGATGGATAAGTGGGTACCACGCATGGCGTCGTGCCAGGGGAGATGGCGGTGCATCGGGTATGAGGTGTGCCTGGGCCATGCGGGCGTAGCCCTTATGGCCTTCCCGCTTAAAATCTCTCCACCGGAGAGATTTTCCCTGTGGGACAGCGGGAAGAAGCGCAGCCGGGGGGACTGCGCCTCTAGGAGTGCCGAGGTCTTTCTGGACAGGGCTGACGGGCTTTCTGGCCGGCCGGGGAAGCCTGCCGCACCATTGGGGGAATGTGCGGCAGGAGTGGGGGATGAACTGAGGGAGAACTAGAAGGGCAGGATGGCATCCATGGCTTGCTGGCCGTAGCGGGGTTGCTGGACGTCGGTGATCTGGCCGCGGCCGCCGTAGGAGATGCGGGCTTCGGCGATCTTGGAGGACGGGATGGTGTTGTTGGCCTGAATGTCCGAGGGGCGAACGATGCCGGCGACGATCATGTCACGCACTTCGAAATTGACCCGGACTTCCTGGCGGCCTTCGATGACCAAATTGCCGTTGGGCAGGACCTGGGTGACGACGGCGGCGATCGAAGTCTGCAGGCTTTCCGAGCGGTTGACCGAGCCGTTGCCGCGGTTGGTCATGCCGGAGTCGAGTTCGATGGCCTTGGACGGGTCGATGGCGCCATCGGTGATATTGTCTACAGCGGCGCCGAAGATGCCGCCCATGCCGGCCGAGTTGCTGGCGCTACGGCTCGAGGCCGTGGTGTTGGCGATCTTGGCGTTGTCGTTGATGGTCACCATGATGGTCAGGATGTCGCCGACGCGATGGGCGCGCTCGTCTTTGAAGAAGCCTCGCGCCGAGGTGCGATACAGCGAATTGGCCTGGTAGGTATCGGCAATGGCTTCGGGCATTGGCATGCGGACCGGCTGGTAGCCAGCGGTGTTGGTGGGGTCGGCGATGGCATTGAGTGCCGGGGCCGAACCGATGCTAGCCAGGCGGTCGGTGGTGTTGCAGCCGGCCAGTACGGCCGTCAGGGTCAGGAGGGCGGTGAGCTTGAAGAGGTTCATTGGTTGTCTCCTGAGACTTAGAGGCCTGCGACGGCGAGGGGGTCTGCACCCACTTCGACCGCGCCGGGAGCAATTACGGTGGCGCTGATAACGCGCTTGGACATGAGGTTTAGGACCTGCACCGGCGAGCCGGAGGCGGCGCTGGTGATGGCTTGGCCCTTGACGGTCAGCGTCATCGGACCCTTGCGGAAATAGATGGTCACCGAGTCATTCTTGGAAACCACCAGCGGGGTGGTGACGTCGGTGGGGCGCAGCATCATGCCCTCGCGGCTCTGCCGGACCAGCGACTTGCCGACCACGTCTTCGAGCCGTGCCACGCCGGCGCCTTCGACGAAGCGAACCGACACCGGCCGCATGGTAATGTTTTCGGCTGAGAGCAGCGTGCCGGCGGGCAGGTTGGAAGTGATATGGGGGGCTTCGATCATCAGTTCGATGGTGCCAGAGACATCGAGCGGCTGATCGACACCAGCGATTGAGAATCGGGCGGAGAAGGCACCATTGCCGGGCAGGTAGCGCAGGCTCAACACCTTGGCGGGCTCGGCGACGGCTTCGGCATTGATGGAGGCGACCGGCGAGGCGAACAGCGTATCGAGGGTCATGCCTGTGCCGAGAATGCCGCGCGTCTTGAGGTCGGCGGCGATCAGATCGCTCAGCGCGGCCTCATCAATGATGGCGGCGGAGCGGGTGACGCGGACATTGTCGAGGCCTTCGGCTTCGAACTGCAACACGCCGATGCGGGCCAGAGCTGCTGTAATGTCCTTGAGGGGCACGTTACCGCTGGTGCCGGGATTGGGAGCGCGAAACAGTGCGGTAGCAGCCAAATCGCCAGCATCGTCGAACATGTCTGCCATGGTGACGACGGGCGCAGTAACAGTGATGTCGGCGCGCAGTGTTGGGGCGGCCCATGCGACATTGGCCAGCAGGGTGGTGGTGAGCAGGGCGAGGGTGGAACGCAGGATCATCACGAAAGCTCCTATCAGCGCAGCTGGCTGGTGGATTTCATCATTTCGTCGGCGCCGGAGATGATGCGGGCATTCATCTCGTAGGCGCGCTGGGCGGCGATGAGGTCGGCGATTTCGGTCACCGAGTTGACGTTGCTCATTTCGAGGTAGCCCTGCATCAGGTTGCCAACGCCATCGGCATTGGGAACGCCGACTTGGGCGGGGCCGCTGGCGGCGGTTTCCATGAACAGGTTATCGCCCAGGGATTCGAGGCCCGACTTATTGACGAAGCGGGCGAGCTGGAGTTGGCCCATCTGGGTTGGAATCGACTCGTTGTCGAGATAGGCGCTGACCATGCCGTCCGGCGAAATGGCGATGGACGATGCGGTGCCCGGAATGGTGATGCCCGGGTCAACCGGATAGCCGGCCGAGGTGACGATTTCGCCTTCGGGCGACCGTTCGAATGAGCCGTCGCGGGTATAGGCGGTGCGGCCATCGGGCAGCTGCACCATGAAGAAGCCCTCGCCGCGCACGCCAAGGTCGAGCTCGCGTTCAGTCGGGTTGATGCTGCCCTGGCTCATGACGCGCGGGGTGGAAACCGTGCGCACGCCCGAACCGATTTCGACGCCGGCCGGCACCATTGTGCCCTGGTCAGAGGTGGTGGAGCCGGCGCGGCTGATTTGCTGGTACAACAGGTCTTCGAATTCGGCGCGCTGCCGCTTGAAGCCGGTGGTCCGCATGTTGGCGATATTGTTGGAAATGACTTCGACGTTGCGCTCCTGGGCGCTCATGCCGGTCGATGCGATGTAGAGAGCTTTCATGGCAAATCTTCCCGGTTAAGCGTTCGCATCGCCAAGACGCTGGATGGCGCTGCGGCGCAGCTCATCCTGCTTCGAGGCTAAGCCGGCTGCCGATTCATAGGCGCGGGTAACGCGGATCATTTCGGCCATTTCGGATACGCCAGAGACATTGGACTTTTCGATAAAGCCCTGCATGGCGCGGGTATTGGTGGCGGCAACAGGCGTGCCGCCGGCCCACAGGTTGCTGCCTTCGCGGGTCAGTTCCTGCACATTGGCGAATTCGACGAGGCGCAGCTTGCCCTTCTGGCCGGCGCTGGAGCTGACCGCGCCATCGGCGCTGATAGAAATGCCGGTTTCGTCAGGGCCGAACTGGATCGGGCCACCTTCGCCGAGCATCGGATTGCCGCTGGCGTCCACCAGGGTACCGTTGGCGCTGAGCTGGAAGTTGCCGGCGCGGGTCCAGCGGTCGCCGCCGGGGGTCTGCACGGCAAAGAAGCCGTCGCCATTGAGGCCGACATCGAGTTCGCTGCCGGTCTGCACCATGGCGCCGCCGGAAAGATCGTGGATGGTTGCCCAATCCTGGACATAGGAGAGCGGCTGGTCGAGGCGCGGGAAATCCTGGTCGCGAGCGACCGGCATTACATATTCCTCAAAGAGGATCTGTTCGCTCTTGAAGCCGGTGGTATTGAGGTTGGCCATGTTATTGGCCACCACATCCATCTGCCGCTGTAGCGCCATCTGCCGGCTAAGGCTGATCAGTTGCGCATTCTCGATCATTGCTGATCCCCGGAAAGTTAACGTCCCCGAGCCCGCCTGCTTCCCCAAGCCGCGGCCTCGCCATTAACACTGCAGAAACCATGCCAAAGCGAAAAATTTAATTAAATCAAAGGTATGGCGCTGCGTAGGGGTTAGCCTTGTCGGGTTAGTCTTTCCGCATGGGGCAAAACTTGCCCGGCAAATATTGCCGCATCGGGACAGTTTGTAACCATTCGTTAACCATCCGCCGCTTAGCTGGACATTAAGCCGGAATCGTCCGGAAAGCCCCGAGTTTGGCAGGTTCCAATGGCCGCTGAAGCAGACATCGACGACGGCGCCCCCGCCAAGAAGGGCATTCCCAAGCTCTTTATCATCATCGGTGCTGCGGCAGTTGTGGTGTTGCTGGGCGGCGCAGGGCTGTTCATGTTTCTCTCGGCAGGTTCAGCACCTGCTGAAGGCGATGCGGCGCATGGCGAGGCGAGTGCCGACGGCCATGATGCCGTAGCCGGCGCCGCTGCGCATACGTTTATATTTAACCTGCCGCCGATGATCGTGAACCTCAATAATGAGGGCGAGGCTGCTGGCGCTTTCATGAAGCTGACGGTGGCGTTGGAAGTCGCGAACCAGGAAATGATGGTCGCGATCCAGCCCAGCATGGCCAAGGTGATCGACGCGTTCCAGGTGTACCTGCGCGAGCTGCGCCGCTCCGATCTCGAAGGATCTGCAGGCGTCTATCGCCTCAAGGAAGAGCTGCTGCGCCGCGTTAACGTCGCGATCTACCCGAACAAGGTCGAGTCCATCCTGTTCAAGGAAATCCTGGTGCAGTAATGGCGGGACCTTCGGATCAGGACAAACTCGCAGACGAATGGGGCCTCGACGACGTCGGCGAACCCAATGACGGCATGACGGACGAGCAGCGCGCTGCGGCCGCTGCTGCCGAATGGGCCGCCATGATCGAAGAGGCCGGGGAGGGCGAAGGCGGACCCGACCGTGTGCTCAACCAGGACGAAATCGACAGTCTGCTCGGGTTCGACGCCAGCATCGGCAGTAATGTCGAACTGACCGGCGTGCAGGCGCTGATCAATTCGGCGCTGGTGAGCTACGAGCGCCTGCCGATGCTCGAAATTGTGTTCGACCGCCTGGTGCGGTTGACGACGACTTCGCTGCGCAACTTTACCTCCGACAACGTCGAAGTAACGCTGGATTCGATCTCATCGGTACGGTTCGGCGACTATCTGAATTCCATCCCGCTGCCGGCCATTCTGTCAGTCATCAAGGCCGAGGAATGGGAAAATTACGGTCTGCTCACAGTCGATTCGAGCCTGATCTATTCGATGATCGACGTGCTGCTGGGCGGCCGTCGCGTCGGTGGCAATATTCGCGTTGAAGGCCGTCCCTATACGACGATCGAGCTGGCGCTGGCGCGCAAGATGATTGAGATCATTCTCGAAGACACGCATCGCGCCTTTGAGCCAGTCACCAACGTCAATTTCAAGCTCGAGCGCATGGAAACCAATCCGCGCTTTGCCGCCATTTCGCGGCCGGGCAATGCGGCGATCCTGATCGAACTTCGCATCGAGATGGACGATCGCGGTGGCAAGATCGAAATTCTGCTGCCCTACGCCACGATCGAGCCGATCCGCGAACAGCTGCTGCAGATGTTCATGGGTGAGAAGTTCGGCCGCGACCCAATCTGGGAAGGCCATCTGGCGACCGAAATCTATTCGGCCGATGTCGAAATAGAAGCCGTGTTGCACGAGCAGGAACTTCCGTTGTCGCGCATGCTGGGCATCAAGCCGGGCGACACGGTGATGTTCGAGCGTACGCCGACCGATCCGGTGCGGCTGCGCTGCGGCGATGTCGAGCTGACCGAGGCCATCATGGGCCATATCGGCAATCATGTTTCGGTGCGGGTGACGCGCCCCCTCAATCCGCCCAAGGTCACCATGGCGGCCTTTGAAGCGATCGACGAGAAAATGGAAGGACGATGATGTTCGGCTTGCCCCTGGGATTTCTGGTGGAAGGCGCTGTCGCCATTCTGCTTGCCATGACAATCGGATATTGCATGGTGCTCAACTCGCGGCTGAAGCGGCTGCATACCGACAAGGACATGCTGCGCCAGATGGTGGCTGACCTTGTCGGCGCCACCAACCTGGCCAACCAGGCGGTTCGGGAGCTCAAGCAGACCGCGGTCGAGGCCGACCTGTCGCTTAATTCGCGGTTGGAAGAGGCCGAGCGTTTCGGCATCGAGCTGGCAAACCACGTCAATGCGGGCACGGTGCTGATGGAGCGCATTGCCAAGATCACCAGTGTGGCGCGCCATAGCCAGGCAATCGAGCCGGTCGAGCAGCCCAACAAGGTGCAGTCGGCGCTTGAGCAGTTGTCGGCTCGCGTTCGCACTCGCGGAGTTGCCGCGTGAACAAGATCCGCCTGCTGCCCGTCCTCCTCCTCGCCATAACCGCGCTGCTGGTGCTGAAGACCCTCGGTCTGATCGCCAATGGCGGCTATGTGCTGACTGGCGTTGGCGTGGCGCAGGCATCCGGCGCCAGCTCTGGCGGAGACGCGGGCGGCGGCACGACCGAAGCAGATTCCTCCGTCACTCCGGCGGCCGAACCGACGCTCGAAGATACCAGTCCAACGCTTGATGATAGCGCGCCGACACTAGGCGAGCAGCCCGAGGGCGCTGCTGCTGGTGGCCACGGCGAACCTGCCGCTGCGGCAGAACCTGCAGGCGCTGAAGCTGCATTGCCCGTGATTGAGGGTGCGCCTGCGGCGACGCCGGTCGCTGCGAGCACTTTGGGCACCTATTGTGTGGAAGCCGACGCGACGCTGACGGAAGGTGGCGAGACGATCCTGAATGCAGCAGCGGCCGGCGGTGCGCATGGCGAGGCGGCTTCGGAAGAGCCTGCTGCCGAGCATGGCGAAGCCGCTGAGGCCGAAGCGGCGGTTGTGGTTCCAGAAGGCAGCTTTGCCGCCTCGATGATCGATTGCCTGCCGTCTGGCGACGCGCTTCCGACGGAGATCGGTCCCGACGGAATTCCCGTAGCAATTGCGGCATCGTCTGCGGCTACCTCTGCCACCGAGCAGCAATTGCTCGACCGTCTGGTGGAGCGCCGTTCCGATTTGCAGAAATACGAGCAGGACCTAGCCCTGCGCTCGTCCATCGTCGATGCCGCCGAAAAGCGGATCGAGGAACGTGCCGCAACGCTGCAGGCACTTGAAGCGCAGATATCGACGCTGGTCGATCAGCGACAGGAGATGGAGACCGGTCAGTTCGCGGGCATTGTCGCCATGTATGAGAACATGCGGCCCAAGGATGCGGCCAATATTTTTAACAACCTAGACATGACCGTGCTGTTGCAAGTCGCCAAGACTATGACTCCGCGCAAGATGGCGCCGATCATGGCAGCAATGGATCCCGCCCGGGCCCAGGAGCTGACGGTGCAGATGGCCGACCTGGCCGAGCGTCCGCCAACCGAGATGACGAAAGACGATCTTGCAGCACTCCCACAAATCGTCGGCCAATGAACCGGCGTCACGCCATCCATCCCAAACCATTGATAAGGCTTTCCCCTTTGGGGTAAGGCGACGTTAAGCCGGCGTCGTTAGGGTCAGCACGAGAGTATCGTGTAAACCCATGCGGGTGTGATCCCGAAGCCGAAAGCTTCGCCACATTGTGCAACAGAGTGCGTCGGGCGGGCAGAAGCCGGTGAAGACCGCGTTCAAGGCAGGTATGCGGCGGGCCCCATGGGTCGCGCTGATCGGCATCGCTGTGGTGATGCTGGGTCTTGCTTTGCCGGTGGCAGCGCAAGAGCAGGGGCAGCTTTTTGCCACCCAGGAAGAGGGCTACGGCCGACTTATCCTGAGCTTTCCCGGGCGTGACACGCTTCCGAAATACGAAATGCGGATCGAAAACGGCGTGCTGTCGCTGGAGTTCGAGGAGAAGGTTTCGATCATCCTGCCGGATGTCGGCGTTACCATGTCGCCCTATTTGTCAGTGGCACGCGTCGATCCGGACGGGCGCGGCTTGCGGCTTGGCCTGAAGTCCTCGTTCAATTTCAATCGTATTGAAGCTGGCGAAAAGCTGTTCGTCGATCTGTTGCCGACCAACTGGCAGGGCATGCCGCCGCCGTTGCCGCAGGAAATCATCGACGAGTTGGCGGAACGGGCTCGGCTGGCTGCCATCAAGGCTGAGCGCGATCGCAAAGCTGCAGATGTTGTTGAGCTGAAGCCTGCGGCGACGGTGCGTGTCGGCCGCAATCCAACCTTCATGCGCGTACAATTCGACTGGACCGTTCCGACCACGGCTGAATATGTGCAGGAGGGCGAAGCCGCGCATATTGCATTTGAGTGGCCGGTTGGCGTTGATCTGCGCAGTCTGGCCGCAGACCTGCCGCCGGAAGTCGGCTCGGTCGAGAACGTGGTCAGTCCCGATGGTACGCTGGTGACGCTGGTGCTAGCCGAGGGCGTCACGCCGCGGTTCTATGAGAATTCACCGCGCCAGTTCGTACTGGATGTCGACATTGCGGGTGAGGGACTGCCGACATTTACGGCTGCAAGCCTCGCCGACGGGATTGCCAAGGAACCGGAGGCGGAGGTTAGCGGCCCGGACTCGGCGAAAGTGGACATGCTGTATCCCTCGGGCGTGGCGCAGACCGTTACGCCATTCGTCAGCGTGCTCGGCTCCACCGTGCGCGTGATCTTTCCGTTTGAGCAGGACACGCCGGCAGCGGTGTTCCGCCGTGGCGATACGGTGTGGATGATTTTTGACACGGTGGCCGGGATTGCTGCGCCTGCCCCATCGGCCGACCTCGACGCGCTGACCAGCGAATTTGCGGTGATCGCGGCCGGCGATACGCAGGTGGTGCGAATCGAGCTGTCCAAGTATCGCCTCGCAACCCTTGGTTCCGAAGGCATGGCTTGGGTGCTGTCGCTCGGCGATATCATGCTGACGCCGACCGAGCCGATCAACCTCAGCCGCCGGCGCGACCTTGAAGGCGCCTTCGAAGTGGTGGCCGATGTGCAGCGGCCGGCACGTATCCATGATTTCCGCGATCCGCTGGTCGGGGACATGCTCAAGGTGGTTACGGCCTATCCGCCCGCACGCGGCGTGATGCGCACGCTGGACTATGTCGAGTTTTCGGCGCTGCGCAGTGTGCATGGGCTGGTGATTAAGCCCGAAAGCCCGGAGCTGACGGTCGCCATCGAGAATGATCTGGCGGTGCTGTCGGTGCCGGAGGGGCTGACCGTGTCGGCCCATGATGCGCCGCGCACCATCAGCAATGGCGTCACCGAGCCCGAGCGCAGCAGCTTTGTCGACCTGACGGCGCTGGAAGAAAAGGACTATGGCGTCCTCAACCAGCATCTGGAAGACCTGCAGGCTCAGGCTGCGGCCGCTGAAGGCCGGGATCGTGATGTCGCGCGGCTGGATCTGGCGCAATACTATGTGGCCAACCGGCTTGCCTATGAGTCGCTGGGCGTGTTGTCCGTGCTTGAGGCCGATCTCAAGGCCGAAGACCTGACGCGGCGCATGCGCATGACGCGCGCTATTGCCGACACGCTGGCTGCACGGCCGGAAGAGGCGCTAAGCATTCTCAATGCCGACTCGATGGGCCAGGAAGTCGATGCCCTGCTGTGGCGGACTATTGCGCGCGCCGACGCCTATGACTTCAAAGGCGCGCGCGAAGATGCGGTGGAAGCCAATAGCGTGGCCGAGAACTATCCGCAGTGGGTGCGCAACAAGTTCTACTTTGCCGCGACACGGGCGGGCGTCGAAAGCGGCGACCTCGGCGTTGCCGAGCGCTTCCTCGAAGAGATCGAATTTGCCAGCCTCGATCTGGAACAGGCTAGCCTCTATCACCTGATGTCTGGCCGGATCGACGAGGGCAGGGGGCGGGCTTCTGAAGCCATCGATACCTATGGTCAGGTGATTGCCGCCGATATTCGACCAACGCGGGCCGAAGCTATCTATCGTACGCTGCGACTGCTGAACGAGCAGGGCACGCTGGACCTCAACAAAGCGGCGGAGACCCTGTCGGCAGAGGCGCTGCTGTGGCGTGGTAATCCGCTCGAAGCGGACATGCAGGCAATGTTGGCGGACTTTTATTTCCGCGAGGGCAATTATCGCCTTGGCTTCGAGACCGTTCGGCAGGCTGTGGGGACGTATCCCGAAAGCCCGCCGATCAACGCTTTACGCGATGAAGCACAGGCGAAATTCGGTGAATTGTTCCTCGATGGCGCCGCTGACTCGCTGGGGCCAGTCGATGCGCTGAGCCTTTATTATGACTTCCGCCAGCTTACGCCGCCCGGAGCGCGTGGCGATGAGATGATCCGTAACCTCGCACGCCGGCTAGTGCGGGTCGATCTGTTGCCGCAGGCGGCAGAGCTGCTGCAATACCAGTTGGACAATCGCCTCAAGGGCATCGCACGCACCCAGATTGCAGCCGACCTTGCGATCATCTACCTGGCGGATCGCAAGCCGCAGGACGCCATTCGTGTGCTCAATGCGACGCAATTGCCGGGCCTGCCGGATGCGCTGGCACGGCAACGCCGCGTGCTCGAAGCGCGGGCGATGATCGACGGCGGCCGTGATCAGCTGGCGCTGGATCTGTTGCGTGATCTCGATGGCACAGACGCCGCGCTGTTGCGCATCGATGCGCATTGGAAAGCCAAGCGCTATGCCGAGGCCAGCGAATTGCTCGAGGCGCTATATGCCGAGCAGATCGACGGCAAGCCTTTGGGGCAACAGGTTCGCATAGGCCTGATCAAGGCTGGTGTCGGCTTTGCGTTATCGGGCGACCAGTTTGGCCTGTCTCGCCTGCGGTCAAAGTATGGGGATGCAATGGTGACGACGCCGGAGTGGCCGATGTTTGACCTCGTCACTGGCCAGACCGAGATCACCAGCGTCGAGTTCAAGACCGTGGCCAGCCAGGTTGCTGGCGTCGACGGGATCAACTCGTTCCTCGCATCGTACCGCGACACATATGCCGCCGACGGTGCCTTGGCCCCGCTGACGGCGAGCCAGCCAGACGCGGGTATCGCTAGCCGCTGACGAAACTTCGGACCAGCGAGCCGGCGACGAGATACCAGCCGTCGACCAGCACGAAGAAGATCAGCTTGAACGGCAGCGAAATCACTACCGGCGGCAGCATCATCATGCCCATGCTCATCAGCACCGAGGCAACGACCATGTCGATGACCACGAAGGGCAGGAACAGCAGGAAGCCGATTTCGAAGGCCCGGCGCAGCTCCGAGATGATGAAGGCCGGAACGAGCAGCTGAAGCGGGATGGCTTCGGGCTCATCGGGGACCGGCGCCTCGGTCAGGTCAAAGAACAGCGACAGATCCTGCTCGCGCACATTGGCCCGCATGAACTCATGGAACGGCGCGACGCCGAGCTCGAATGCTTCGGCAATCTCGATATCGCCCGCCAGCAGGGGCGCGATGCCCTGATCATAGGACTGCTGCAGCGTCGGCTGCATGACGAAGATGGTAAGGAACAGCGCCAGCGACACCATCACCGAATTTGGCGGTGCGGTTTGCAGGCCGATGGCGGTGCGCAGCAGGGACAGCACGACCACGATGCGGGTGAAGCTGGTGACCATCACGAGGATGGACGGCGCCAGCGACAGCAGGGTGATCAGCCCGATGATCTGGACGGCGCGCTCGGTGATCGTGGTGTCGTCGCCGAAGTCGATGGACACGTCCTGCCCGAAGGCAAGGCTTGGCATCAATGCCAGCAGCACCACGGCCGCAAGGCCGGCAACGGGAGCGAGCCGCCGCAGCGACGACTGCACGGCCCTAGTTCCGGTTAGCCTCGGTATTGTCCTCGACAAGGTCGGTGCCTTCTATCTGTCGCCGCGCAATGTCCTCCTTAGCTGAGTCGGTGGCGGGCAAGACGGGAGGCACCTCGTTTTCAGGGGAAACCGGCAAATCCATTTCACTGACCGGGCGCAATAAGCCCGTATGGCGCAGCGAGAGATGCGCCTTCTTGTTGGTCGGCTGGCCAAGCTGGCGCAATTGCTCGATGGCTGTGGCAGGCGCGGCGGCCGGTTGAGCTGGGGCAGCCGGTGCGACGGGCTTGACGGGTGGTGCTGGCTTGCGGGCGGCCACCATGGGGACGGGACGGCGGGTCGGCTGGGCTGCCGGCACGGTGTCCACGGCAATGCCGGTTTCGATGACCAGATCTTGAGCGCCACCGGTGAGGATCAGGTGCTCGACATTGTCGCGGCGGATGATCAGCAATTGGCGCTTCGGATCGAGCGGTAGGCTATCGACGACGGAGAGCCGACGGTTGCGGCCGCGGCCGATATTGCCGGTAGCGCCCTGAAGCAACTTGAGGAGCCAAAGCACCAACAGGATGGCGACGATAACCGCCGCGAGGGCGAAGATTGCGGTCAGGACGCTATTGCCAGTGCCACCGAACAGGCTGGTGATGAAACTCATGTCGTCTCCAAAACAGATGCTGCCCGAATCCGGGCGGCACATATTGCCTATCACATCCCGATAAAAGTGCAGAATGCGAGGCGCGCCATGCCATAACGGGCTGCGGTTAACGCTTGATTAACCATAGGTCGGCAAGAATTGCCCATCGCGTTGCATTTTGCAGACTCAGCGTAAGGGCGTTGGCTAATGGGCCTGATGAACATGCCGGTGTTTACCGCGCTGACGGACAAGATGCGCTGGCATCAGAACCGTCAAGGCCTGCTGGCCGAGAACGTCGCTAATGCCGAGACGCCCGGATATCGCGGCCGCGACCTGGCGCAGTATGATTTTGCCAGCCGCAGCAATGGCTTTTCCTCGGCGACGGTGACCACGACGGCGACGCAGCCGACGCATTTCTCGGTTTCCAGCAGCGAAGGCAGTGCCTTTGGCGCCCAGCGGATGGCCAACTTCGAGATCACGCCGGAGGGCAATGGCGTCAGCCTCGAAGACGAGATGATGAAGGTTACCACCAACTCGATGGACTACCAGGCCGCGACGAGCCTTTACCAAAAATCGATCAAAATCCTCAAGACCGCAATGGGTCGCCAATCCTAGGCAATAGAGAGTTAGCGTCACATGGACTTCAGTTCTTCGCTCAAGATCGCCGCTACGGGCTTGCATGCCCAAACGGCCCGTATGCGCGTCATTGCGGAAAACCTGGCCAACGCCGACTCGGCCGGCAAGGCGCCGGGCGACGAGCCCTATCGGCGCCGCATTCCGACGTTTCAGGCAGCTTTCGACGCCGAGGTGGGTGGCAAGGTCGTCGAGGTCGGCAACCTCGCCTATGACATGAGCGATTTCAGCTCCCGCTACGAGCCGGGGCACCCCGCAGCCGATGCAACGGGCTATGTGCAATATCCAAACGTCAATCCGCTGATCGAAACGATGGACATGCGCGAGGCACAGCGCACCTACGAAGCCAATCTCAACGTCGTCACCGTAACGCGGCAGATGCTCGGGCGTACGCTCGACATTTTGCGCGGCTAAGCCGCCAGGAACCCATAAATGGCTATCAGCACACCCTTTAATGCCGCGACGGCCGCTTATGGCAATGCCAGCCGGTTGATCAATCAGGCCGCTAAGCCCAATACCGACCTGATGGCCCTGGCCAATCCGTCGGGCAGCGGCGGCAGCTTTGCCGATATCCTGGCCAAGCAGGTGCAGGGCGTGGTCGAGACCGGCAAGACATCTGACTCGATGGCCATCGACATGGTCAACGGCAAGGCCAACGTCGTGGACAAGGTGACCGCGCTGAGCGAGACCGAAATGGCCATCGAAAGCATGGACACAGTCCGGGATAGAGTTATCTCCGCCTACGAAGAAATCATGCGCATGCCCATCTAGCTGAGGCTGGTCTGCAAATGCCAGTCACCTGCGCTTCCGGTGCTCACGTACTTTAACGTACGCTCCGGTTCTCCCGAACCGGCATTTTCGACTCAGCCTGAGCCGAAAACCAACATCCCGAGTGCGGGTACCATCGCCGAACGGCTGCGTTAGGATTATCTTAACCTGCGCGATTCGTGCGCAGCGAGACCAATATGACCGGCGCCGAAGTTCTCGATATTGCCAGTGACGGCATCTGGGTGCTGATCATCGTTTCAGCGCCCATGATGGTTGTTGGCCTGGTCGTCGGCGTCATCATCGCGCTGTTTCAGGCGCTGACACAGATCCAGGAACAGACCCTG
>JAQGKG010000334.1 GCA_028290245.1 Devosia sp.
GAAGCTCAACGAGTTTTTCGGCCCGGACCAAGGTCCAGTCGGTATCGTGCTGCAGGGCGGCATGTACAACTCGGTGATCCGTGGCCTGCAACTGCTTGGCCTCGCCGATAGCTACGGCGAAACGTCCATTCCCCTCTATGTGCTCAACGTCACCTATCCCTTGGTCGATGATGAACTGGCGGGCTTCTGCCAGGGCAAGAGTGCTATCCTGATGGTCGAAGAAGGCCACCCAGATTACCTCGAACAGGCCGTCAATACCGCCCTGCGCCGCCGCGACATCCAGACCCGTGTCGCAGGTAAGGATCGCCTGCCCATGGGCGGCGACTACACGGCTGCGGTGATGATGAGCGGCATTCAGTCGTTCCTCGCCGAATATGCGCCTCCCCTGCTGGGCAACCGTCCGCCGTTGCCAAGTGCCGAGGGCGTTCTGGCCAGCGACGAGGTCAAAGCCTTGGCCGAAGTGGTGCCCGCCCGTCCCGCGGGCTTTTGCATCGGCTGCCCCGAGCGCCCGATCTTTGCGGCCATGAAACTGGTCGAGAAGGAATTGGGAACGCACCACATCTCGGCCGATATCGGCTGCCACCTGTTTTCCATCCTGCCACCGTTCAATATCGGCGGCAGCACCATGGGTTATGGCCTCGGCCCCGCCTCCGCTTCGGCCTTCAATGTCGATGCCGACAAACGCCCCATCTCGGTCATGGGTGACGGCGGCTTCTGGCACAACGGCCTGTCTTCCAGCGTCGGTAATGCCGTCTACAACAAGCATCCCGGCGTCATCATGATCGTCGACAACCACTATGCAGCAGCGACCGGCGGTCAGGACATTCTATCTTCGCGGGCTAACAATCCGCTGCGCTCGACCAACAATTCCATAACCAAGGCAGTCAAGGGCATCGGCGCCAATTGGGTACGCCAGATCGACCGCACCTACGATGTCGGCAAAATGCGCGACACGCTCAAGGCGGCCCTGACGTCGACCGACGAAGGCCCGAAAGTCATCGTCGCCTCGTCCGAATGCATGCTGAACAAGCAGCGCCGCGAAAAGCCGCTGTTCTCGAAGTCCGTCAAGGACGGCAAACGCATGGTGCGCGAGCGGTTTGGGGTCGACGAGGATACCTGCACCGGCGACCACGCCTGCATCCGCCTGTCGGGCTGCCCATCACTATCGCTCAAGCATCTCGATGATCCGCTGCGCGACGATCCCGTCGTGGCTATTGATAACTCCTGCGTGGGTTGTGGCAATTGCGGCGAAGTCTCGGAAGCGGCCGTGCTGTGCCCTTCGTTCTATCGCGCCGACATCATCTACAATCCGTCGCGTACTGACCGCTTCGTGGCTCGTGTCCGCTCTGCCGTGATCGGGTTCCTTCAGCAGCGTCGCCAGGTGCGCCGCGTGAGCTTTGTCTGAAATAGCCATGAACACTTATGAACGTCCGATAACATTGGCCATTCTGGCGATGGGCGGCCAGGGCGGCGGCGTCCTGGCTGACTGGGTCGTGTCGATGGCTGAAGCCCAGGGCTGGGTGGCCCAGTCCACCTCCGTTCCAGGTGTAGCGCAGCGCACCGGCGCGACGATTTATTACGTCGAAATGTTCAACGCCAGCGAAGGACGGGCGCCAGTCCTTTCTCTTTCGCCGACCCCGGGCGATGTCGATATCGTACTGGCTGCAGAATTCATGGAAGCGGGTCGCTCCATGTTGCGCGGCCTCGTCACGCCGGACCGCACGACGCTCATCGCCTCGACCCACCGCTCCTATGCCGTGGGCGAAAAGGAAGTGCCCGGCGACGGCATCGGCGATCCGCAGGTTGTGGTCGCGGCCGCGGGAATTGCAGCCAAGCATACGATTGCCTTCGACATGCAGACCCTTGCCGAAAAGAACGGCAGTGTCATTTCTTCGGCACTGTTTGGTGCCCTCGCCGGCGCGAACGTGCTGCCTTTCGAGCGCGGTGCGTTCGAGGACGCAGTGCGCTCCGGCGGCAAGGGCGTCGAGGCCAGCTTGCGCGCTTTTGGTGCTGCCTATGAGCGCGCCCAAAGTGGCGCCACCGAGCCTGTTGTTCGGCGGGTCGAAAGCAAGATGGAAATGCCGCCGCGTGCGGTCGGCCAGAAACAGTTGGACGCTCTGCTTGAGCGGTTGCATACCAGCCTGCCCGGGAATTTGCGGCCGATGGCCTATGCTGGTCTCAGCAAAGTGGTCGACTGGCAGGACGCGGGCTACGGCGATGAGTATCTGGATCGGCTTGAAGCGCTACATGCGCTCGATGTAGAAGCCGGTGGCGCCGCCCACGGCTTCGCCTTTACCGATACGGCTTCCAAACACCTGGCCAACGCCATGGCCTATGATGACGTGGTGCGGGTGGCCGATCTCAAGACCCGCGCAAGCCGGTTCGAACGCGTCCGCAAAGAAGTCGGCGCCCGCGACGAGCAACTCGTCTACACCACTGAATACATGCATCCGCGCATGGAAGAAGTCGTGGGCAGCATGCCCAAGAACGTGGGCAATTGGCTGATCGCCAACAAGCGCCTGTATGACGGCATGGGCCGGTTCGTAAACAAGGGCCGCCGTGTACGCACCGGAACCGTGTTTTGGTTCATGGGGCTTTACATGGTCTCGGCACTCAAGCCGATGCGTCGCGGCATGCTGCGCCACAGCATCGAAATGGAGCATGTCGCCCATTGGCTCGACGTCGCCAAGGGTCAGTTGCCGTCCAATTATCCGCTCGCGGTGCAGGCGCTCGCGACCCGCCGGCTGGTCAAGGGCTACTCCGACACCCATAGCCGCGGCGAAGCCAAGTTCGATCGCGTTCTTTCGGCCGTGCCAATACTGGCAGGACGCACTGACGGCGGCGAGTGGCTCGCCCGGCTGGTGCAGGCGGCCCTGGCGGATGAGGCTGGCAGGGCGCTTGAAGGTGCGCTCGCCACAGTACGGAGCCTCAGCGACTAGAACGGTCAGGCGGTGGGCACTTCGTCCGTCGCCGTCTCGCCTTCGAGACGCCGATGCATGTTGCGCAGCACCTTGTGCATGGTGTCGATGAAGCGATCGTATTCGTCAGCATCCACGCCCTCGAAGAGATCGGCGTATAAGTTGTAAAGCAGGGGCCAGGACTCGGCGAAGGCCGCGCGGCCCAAGTCGGTGATGTAGAGTTCGCGGACCCGCATATCGTCGCTGCGCGACTGGCGCCGCACATAGCCCTGCCCTTCCAACGCATCGAGCGTGCGGCTCATGGTGGATTGCTCGACCACGGCAAGATAGGCCAACTCGTTCACCGTCAGGCTTGGCGAAATGGTCAGGATCGACAGCGCGCGCATCTTGGCCGTCGTCATCCCATTGCTTTTGAGCACATCCTGGAGATGGGCATTGTAGCTGGCCGACAGGCGGTTGATCAGGTAGGGCGCGAACTGGTTGAGGCCGATCTCGCCCAGACTGGGCAAGCGCCCATCGCCGGTCTGACGCAACGAGCCGATAAAGTACTTCGCCACCGGGACCTCTATTGAATGAAGTGAGCTGGGCCGAGCCTTAGCTCAGCGCCTTGCCGATTAGATAGCCCGAGCCGCCGCCCAGGCCGGGGCCAGGGTGGCTGGCCGCGCCGATGTGGTAGAGGCCGCGGACATGAGTAGTGTGGTTAACCGAGCTCTTCAAGGGTCGCCAGATGAAGAACTGGTCGATGCCGCAATAGCCGCCATACGGGTCGCCACCGACCAAATTGACATTCATGCGCTCGAGATCGGCCGGCGAATAGCTCACTCTCTTGATGACCGCGGTGTCAAAATTGGCAATGTGCTGGCGCAGGATGGCGTCGATACGATCGGCATAGGCTTCGCGGATTTCTTCGGTCCAACGCCCTTCGGCACCGTTGGCGATTTTGCCTGCAGCATCGCCCTTGATGTGACGTGGCGCTTCGGGAAGCTGCAACCACAAGATCGCTTGCCCGTCCGGCGCCCGGCTAGGGTCAAGCGCTGTTGGTTGGCCGACGCAGATGGTGGGGACAGCTGGCAGCAGGCCGCGTTCGGCCTCGTTTGAGGCGCGGGAAACACCATCCAGACCGGGCGTCAGGTGGATTAGCGCGACGTTTTCGAGACCCGGGGCAATCCACTGCGGCGCTTCGCGCAACGCGTAGTGGATCTGCATGTCGCCCTTGCCGTAGCGGAAATTGGCGACGCTTTCGGTGACTTCGGCTGGCTTTGGCTGGCCAGCTAGGAAGCGGTCGTAAAGCTGTCCTGGCGCAACCGATGCGATGACACCCTTGTTGGCCCGGATCACCGTCCCGTCGGTCAGCGTCACGCCTGACGCAGCGCCCTTCTCGTCCAGCGTTACCGAAGCAACATCGGCGCTGGTGCGAATTTGCCCGCCCTGTTCGGCTATCAATCCGGCAAATGCGTTGACCGCATTGACCGCGCCACCTTTGACGATGGGGGCTCCAGCCGCCTCCAGCGCAAAGCCGATGACCTTGAGCATCTGGCCAGAATAGGCACTTTCGGGGTTTAGCCCACAGTGCAGCACCCATGGTGCAAACAACGCCCGGACGGCTTCGGAGCGATAGCGCGTCTCGAGATAGCCGCGAGCCGGGACCAAAGCCTCGCCAGCAAAATTGGCCAATCCTCGGGAGCCGCGCTTCCACAGTTCCTTACCGATCATGCGGAGCGTGTCGAGCGACCAAAGACGGCCGCCCAACAGACCAAAGACAAATCCCATATCGCCGCCGAAGCGATCCATCTCGCGCTGAAAGGCGGGGCCATCGGCAGCATCGGCAGCGGCAAAAGCCGCTAGGTTCCGCGCCCGATCGGTAGTGAGCACGAGGCTCGAATTATCAGGTCGCACAACGGCTGTCGGGGCGTCGGTATGGCAAAATTCGAGACCGTGGCGCGCCAGATCGGGCGCCAGGGCCGCGTATGCAGGCGAGGTAATAAACAGCACAAAGGTCGTCGCCATGATGTCATGGCGGAAACCTGGGACGGTCACTTCCTCGGTGCGCAGGCAGCCGCCCGCGACCGCCTCGCGCTCCAGGATCAAGACGCGATTGTTTTTCTTGCCCAGCATGGCGGCCGCGACCAGCGCATTGATGCCACTTCCAACGATGATGTAATCAGCGTCCGCCATGTTGAGGTCCCGAACTTAGCCGCGTGGCACGATAGCGAAGGCGCGGACCGGGCTGCCGGTGCCGCAGACGATCTTGAGAGGAGCGACCACCAGCATGGCGCCGGTTGCGGGCAACTTGTCGAGATTGGTCAGGCTGGCCAAGCCATAGCGGCCGGCGCCCAGCAGCAGGTTGTGTGCGGGGAAAGGTGGGCTGAACGTAGCAGCATTGCCGGCATCGGTGCCGACGCATTCACTGCCAAAGCCCAGCGCACCCTTTTCGACGAGATATTCGACGCAATCGACGCTCGGCCCCGGCGTATGCGAACCAGTTTCGTCGGCATTGAGGAAAGCTTCCGTGTTGGTATTGCGGTGATACCAGTCCGAGCGCAGTGCGACCCAGGTGCCCGGCTTGATCTCGCCGTGCTCGGCTTCCCACGCCTTGACGCGTTCCGCGGTCAGCAGGAA
>JAQGKG010000325.1 GCA_028290245.1 Devosia sp.
CAGTAGTCCATGCGACGGATGCCCACGTAGCTCTGCTTCGATCAGAACATCGGACTGCTGCGCAGCATGATCCAAGGGCGCGCCAAACTGCACGAGCAAGGCGACCGCCAAGCCTCGCGCTAGTGTCGGCTGAACCATGGATTTCATTTCACATCCGATATCATATACGATTGCATGTGGCGTAACATCGTGTTAGCAGATGGTCATTGTCAAGGGGTAAATGATGGCGCGACAGGTTCTAACGGCGGATGGCGGGGCGGATCGGGATGGGATTGGTTCCACCGCAATCCAACGGCCGATCAGTCTTGCCAACGAAGTCTATGAGACCATTTTCTCCCAGCTAATGGCGCTGAAGATCACGCCCGGCGCGCGCATCACCGTCGACAATCTGGCGCGTGAACTGGGCGTTTCCCAAACCCCGATCCGTGAAGCTCTCGGCCGGCTCGAGGGCGAGGGGCTGGTGCACAAGACGCATCTGATCGGCTTCAGCGCTGCGCCGCAGATTTCGGCCCGCCAGTTCGGTGAGCTCTATGAACTTCGTCTACTGGTCGAACCGCACGCGACAGGTCGCGGCGTTGCAAAGCTGACCGATGACATGCTGGCAGCGCTGACCGAAGCCGCAGGCGTCATGGCGCGTCGGGCCAAATCGGGTGACGAGCGCGCACGCTATTCTCAATTTGCCCGCCAGGACGCGGTGTTCCACGATCTCATCCTGCAGTCCGCTGGCAACGAGCTCATTCGCGAGACGCTGGCGCACCAGCATATTCACTTCCACATCTTCCGGCTGATGTTCCACTCACGCGTCACTGAAGAGGCATTGGCGGAACACGAGGCCATCATCGCGGCCTTCGAGGCGCGCGACGCTCACGAAGCCGAGGCCGCCATGCGCACGCATATCGAGCGCTCGCGCGATCGCCTGCTGCCGGTTTTTGAATGAACGCGGCCTTGCAGATGCCCAACGCCATTGGTTTGGTGGGCGAACAGCCGCCGCTGATGCAATTGCAGGGGCTGGGCAAAGCCTATGGTCCGATCACCGTGCTGAGCGGTGTCGATCTCGATATTCGCGCTGGGGAAATCCACGCCATCATCGGTGAAAACGGCGCTGGTAAATCGACTCTGATGCGCCTGCTGTCGGGCCATGTGGAGCCGACTGCAGGCACCATATTCTATCAGGGAATGCCTGCGACTTTTGCCAAGCCCGCTGCCGCTGAGCGGGCGGGTATTGTGCTGGTGCACCAGGAAATCCTGCTGGCTGACGGTCTATCGGTGGTCGAAAACCTGTTCTTGGGGCGCGAACTTACACGCAACGGCGTAGTCGATGATCGGGCCATGGAAGCGATTGCTGCCGATCGGCTCGCAGCTATTGGCTGCACCGCTGCGCCGCGCACCCTGGTGCGCAAACTGCCGATCGCCCAGCGCCAGTTGGTGCAGATCGCCCGGGCGCTGCTCGAAGACCATAGCCTCGTCATCTTCGACGAGCCGACGGCTGTGCTGGCGGCGACCGAGGTGGATACTCTGCTGGCCATCGTGCGAGGCCTGCGCGATCAGGGCGCTGCTGTGCTCTATATTTCGCACCGCCTCGACGAGGTCGAGGCCCTCGCCGACCGCATCACCGTGTTGCGCGACGGCAAGAAAATCGGCACCTATCCGGCGGCCGACCTGACGCAGCAGGATATGGCCAATCTGATGGTCGGGCGAGATCTGGCCATGCTGTATCCCACCAAGCGCGGACTGTCGCAGCGGGCGCCGCTGCTCGAGGTCGAGCACGCGCAGGTCCCCGGCTACGTGCACGACATCTCCTTTGTCGCCCGCCCCGGCGAAGTGCTCGGCTTTGGCGGCATGATTGGCGCCGGACGCACGGAATTGTTCGAGGGCCTGCTGGGATTGCGGCCTGCAAAGTTCGGTGCCGTTCAGGTCGCCGGCAAACCGGTGCGCATTCGGTCGGTGGCTGACGGCATCGATGCCGGGATTGGCTACCTGACCGAAGATCGCAAGGGCAAGGGGCTGTTGCTGCGCGAAAAGCTGGCGCCGAACCTAGTGTTGACCGGGCTCTCCCGACTTTACCGCAAGCCATACCTGGAGCAGCGGCTCGAAACCGAGGCCCTGGATGGCGCTATCGCCGAATACGACATTCGCGTGCGGGATCGGCATCTGCAGGCCGGCCAACTGTCAGGCGGCAATCAGCAAAAGCTGCTGCTGGCCAAGATCATGATGCTCAATCCGTCGGTGGTCATCATCGACGAGCCGACGCGCGGCATCGATATCGGCAACAAAAGCCAGATCTACAGTTTCATCGATCAACTGGTTCGGGCCGGCAAGGCCTGCATCGTTATCTCGTCCGAACTCCAGGAATTGGTCGGCCTTTGTGACCGCATCATCGTGATGCGAGCGGGACGCTTGGCTGCGGAGTTCGAAGGCGACGCCATCACCGAACATGGCGTGGTGCTGGCAGCAACAAGTGGCGGAACAACCGCCAGCGCAATCGAAGGAACTTCCCATGGCTGACATTACGGCGCCGATAACGCAGGGAACCCTGCTCAGTCGGGTCAATTGGGTCGACGCGGGGCCATTCATCGCCCTGGCCGTGCTGGTCGTCGTCGGCTTTTTGGTCAATCCTGATTTTCTGTCCCAGGCCAACCTGACCAATGTCATTACCCG
>JAQGKG010000407.1 GCA_028290245.1 Devosia sp.
TCAACGCCCAAGGCCGCAAGATCGGTGTGCTGGCGCTGCAGCTCCCTTCGGAGCGGCTCGATGCCGTTGTCGGCGACCGCCGGGGCCTTGGCCAGTCTGGCGAAGTCGTGATTGTCGGCTCCGATACGATGCTGCGCTCCGATTCCACCTTCACGGCCGACAATGACGCGCTGGTCACTCCCTTTGTCACGCCGGTGCTCGATGCAGCGCTGGCCGGCACGCCGACCAACGGCGAAACCACGTCCTATCGCGCCACCGACATGCTGGTCGCGGCCGCACCCATCACCACTTTGGGCCAGCCTTGGGCCGCCGTCGCTATCATGGCCACCGACGAGGTACTCGCACCGGTCACGAATATGCGCAACATGATGCTGGCGATCGGCGCTGGCCTTTTGGCGGTCGTGGCCGCGCTGGGCCTGCTGTTTTCGCGCACCATCACCAAGCCGATCACCCGCCTGACCGACACCATGGAAGCCCTTGCCAAGGGTGACCTCGAAGTCGAAGTGCGTGGCGCCGACCGCACCGACGAGCTGGGCGCCATGGCCCGTGCTGTCGAAGTGTTCCGCGAAAGCGGCCAGAAGGTCGCCCAGATGACCGAGGCGGAAGCCGCCCAGGTGCTGGCCAACCAGGCCGAACGTGCGCGCATGATGGAGAGCCTGCAGCGCGCCTTCGGCAATGTGGTCGACGCCGCTATTGCCGGTGACTTCAGCCGCCGCGTCGATGCCGAATTCCCCGATGCCGAACTCAATACGCTGGCCCGTTCGGTCAATTCCCTGGTCGAAACCGTCGATCGCGGCCTCTCGGAAACCGGCTCCGTGCTGGCGGCTCTTGCCGATACAAACCTGACCCAGCGCGTGCGCGGCGATTACGAAGGCGCCTTTGCCCGCCTCAAGACCGACACCAACGCCGTGGCCGAAAAGCTCGGCGAAATCCTTGGGCAACTGCGCACGACCTCTGGCGCGCTCAAGACCGCTACCGGCGAAATCCTAGCGGGTGCCAATGACCTCAGCGAGCGTACCACGCGCCAGGCCGCCACCATCGAGGAAACCTCGGCGGTGATGGAAAAGCTGGCCGGCACCGTGCTCGACAATGCCAAAAAAGCCGAAGCGGCCAGCGTGCAGGCCAAATCGGTCTCGGCCGCCGCGGAAGAGGGCGGTCACGTGATGGCGCAGGCCACCGACGCGATGGATCGGATCACTGCGTCTTCTGCGAAGATTTCCAACATCATCGGCTTGATCGATGACATCGCCTTCCAGACCAATTTGCTGGCACTGAATGCTTCCGTCGAAGCGGCGCGCGCCGGTGATGCCGGCAAGGGCTTTGCTGTCGTCGCCGTGGAAGTGCGCCGCCTTGCGCAATCGGCCGCCTCGGCTTCCGCCGATGTGAAGGTGCTGATCGAGCAGTCGGCCAATGAAGTGCGGGGCGGCTCGCGCCTCGTCGCAGACGCCTCTGCCAAGCTGACCGGCATGCTCGACGCCATCCGTGACAATACCACGGCGCTCGAAGCCATCTCGCGCGATAGCCGCGCCCAGGCCAGCGGCATCGACGAGGTCAATGTCGCCGTCCGCCAGATGGACGAAATGACCCAGCATAACGCCGCGCTGGTTGAACAAACCAATGCGGCCATCGAACAGACCGAAGCGCAGGCCAGCGAACTCGATCGGATCGTCGATATCTTCACCATCGATGAACAGTCGGCACGGGTCGCGCCACGCGCCGTGACCAAGCCGGCTCCGGCCCAAGGCATTCGCGGCATGCAGGACAAGCTCAAGGCGGTGGCCGGGACCTATCTACGCCGCGGCAATGCGGCTCCGGCGGTGACCAAGGACTGGGCGGAGTTTTGATCGGTCTTACGCGCTGACTTGGCCTCTCCCGTCGAGGGGGAGGTGCTGGGCATTGAGCCCAAGTCCAATCAGCGCTAACCCATCGGTTCCTCCTGTTCGGACCAAGCCATGTCCCGTACCGATGCCATTCTGAAGCGCCTGTCGCAGTTGCATCCCAAGCTAATCGATCTCAGCCTTGACCGCATGCTGCCCTTGCTGGCCGAACTGGGCGATCCGCAGGACCATCTGCCGCCGACCATTCACGTGGCGGGGACCAATGCCAAGGGCTCGACCATCGCCCACCTGCGGGCCTTCCTCGAAGCCGCCGGCAAGAGCGTCCATGTCTATAATTCGCCGCATCTGGTGCGGTTTAACGAGCGCATTCGACTGGCTGGCACGCTGGTCGATACCCGCCGGCTCAATGCTACGCTGGAGCGCGTCGAGACGGCCAACGCCGGGCGGCCGATAACTTTTTTCGAGATCACCACGGTTGCGGCCTTCCTGCTTTATGCCGAAACACCGGCCGATTACCTGCTGCTCGAAACCGGCATGGGCGGCACCTACGACACCACCAATGTGGTGAAGCATCCGCTCGGCACCGTGATTACTCCGATCGACCTCGACCATCAGGCCTTTCTCGGCAACACCGTCGCCGAGATTGCGGTCAGCAAGGCTGGCATTTTCAAGCGTGGCAGCATGGCAGTCATCGGGTTACAGCGCGACGAAGCCCGTCCGGTGCTGGATCGTGCGGCGCGCCGGCTGGGCATAACGCCGGTCTGGCAGGGGGAGGATTTCCACGGCTCGCGCCAGGATGGACGGCTGGTGTTTCAGGATGAGGACGGCTTGCTCGATTTGCCGCCGCCGGCGCTCTTAGGAGCACATCAGTTCGACAATGCGGCTCTCGCCATTGCCGCCTGCCGGCACTTTAGGCTGCCTGTCGACAATGCCGCCTTCGAGCGTGGACTGCGCAATGTTACCTGGCCGGCGCGGCTCATGCCGCTGCATGGCAAGTTGCGTGACCTGCTGCCTGCAGGTGCTGAGCTGTGGCTCGATGGCGGGCACAACGCGCATGGCGCGGCGGCTCTGGCCGTGGCGTTGGCGGAGATGAATGCGCGCCGCAAAGCGCCATTAGTGCTCATCATGGGCATGATGAACACTCGCGCCCCGGCGGATTTCCTCGCGCCGTTCAAGGGACAGGTGAGCGAGGTGCTGACGCTTACCATTCCCGGCGAAGCCAATGCGCACAGTGCCGATTTCATCGCCCGTGAGGCCCGCAAGATGGGCTTTGCGGCGCGCCCAATGCGCTCGGTGGTGACGGCACTGAAAGCCGCCGCCGAATTACCGGACGCTCGCGTGCTGATCTGCGGTTCGCTGTATTTAGCCGGCGATGTGCTGGCGCGGAACGGTACGCCGCCGGACTAGTATTTTCCCTGCTCGCTGCCGACGAAGGGGTCAATCGGGCTGGTGCCAGAAAAGGCCTGGCGGCCCATGATGGCTTCGAGCACGGCGGCCTGCATGGCTTCGCTGGAGCCGTAGGCGTTGATATAGGCCGGTACGCGCGGTGCGTCGTAGAGGTAATAGGGATAGCCGAACGAAATCATCAGCACCGGCATATCGTGCCACATCCGTTGCATGGCGCCGAATACCGAGCCGGTCAGCTTCATCCAATCGATGAAAATGCGGCTGCGGGTGAGCAGGGTTTCCTCCGCAAACAGATACAGCACGAGGTCGAAATCTTTGGGATTGAGCGTCGCGTCCGGGGTGAACAGGGTGACCTCAAAGCCCTCCTTTTCCAGCCGTTGCGGCAGGCTGAGCGGCAATGGATGCGGCACGAAGGGCAGCACCACGCCGCCCGAATAGACCAGCACGCGCTTGGTCTTGCTCGGTGACAGCGGCAGCACGCCCCGGATATCCTTGACCAGCGTCGGCACACGGGCGGTGGCGCGCTCGGCGATGATGTGACTTTCCTCGGTCGCCACGACCAGCCGGGCGCTCTCGATGTTCGGCTCCGGCCGCTCCTTGTGAAGCCCCAGGGCGGCCTTGAGTGCCAGCACGCGGGTGACAGCAGCGTCGACGCGCTCTTGGGTCAGGCGGCCGTCCGCAACGGCCTTGACCAGCCGCATCAGGTCGCCATTGGCATCGTCGCTGAACAGGATGACGTCGCAGCCCGAAATGATGACCTGCGGCAGCACTTCGTCGCGCGGGCCCCAATCGCCCATACCGGCCATCGGCGTGGCATCGGAAACGACGAGGCCATTGAAACCCATCTCGCGTCGCAACAGGTCTTCATTGAGTAGCCGGCTCAGCGATGCGGGGCGATAGGCCTCGGCGCCAGCCCCAGGATCGAGCGCCAGCACATAGGATGGCAGCGCTATATGCGCCGACATGACGCTCAGAACGCCATTTGCGATGGCCTTGCGATAGAGCCGGCCAAAGCTGGCCTCCCACTCGGGCATGGAGAGCGGATTGACTGTGGTCACCAGATGTTGGTCGCGGTCATCATAGCCTTCGCCGGGCCAGTGCTTGATGGTGGCGGCGACGCCATTGGACTGGAACGCGGCGATCTGCGCCAGCGCGTGGCGCTCGATCCTATCGATGTCGCTGCCATAGGAGCGGGTGCCGACAATTGCGCTGCGCCATGCGGCGTTGATGTCGATGACCGGCGTAAAGCTCCAGTTGAGCCCGACGGCACTGGCTTCCCTCGCCATGATAGTCGAGACGGCAGTGGTGGCTTCGACGTCGTCGATCGCCGCCAGCCCGAGCGGGTTTGGGACCGACGTGCCGAACGGCAGGCTCATCCGGCTACCCTCGAGATCGGCACTGACCAACAGCGGAATGGCGCTCAACGTGCCGAGGTCGCGGGCCAGGTTGATCTCGGCAAACAGGTCGTCGGAATAAATCCGGGTTATGCCGCCCGGCTTGAAGCTGCGCACAGTCTCGGCCGTCTCTTCGGGCGTGCCACGCGCCAGCAGCACGAACAGCTGGGCGAGCTTGTCTCGTGGACTGAGGCCATCACGCGTCGCGGCAACCCAAGCCAGCGCCTCGTCATCGAGATTGAACGGGGCAGCGCTGAGATCAATTGGGGCCAAGGCACGTCCTCCGGGAAGTCTTTTGTTTTGTGATCTTCTAGCAGACGATCGTGGCAAAAGCAGCGGCTTGGCGCGCCAAAGAGCCAGTCGCTCACAGGGTTGCCGTCATCGGGAGAGCATGGAGCGGGCGTGGCGTGCGGGGATATGATTCAGGAGCGCCTGACCAAGGCTCCGACTCCCCTGACGGGCGAAGCGGTCAGAAATGGCCGCACAAACAAAAACACCGCCGAGTTGCCCTGGCGGTGTTTTTCAAATTTCTACGCGTAAAATTAGGCGGCGTGGCTCTCGAGCCACTTGGTGAGGCCTGCCTTAGGGGTGCCGGCACCGATCTTCATGTCGGCAGCTTCGCCGCCCTTGAACAGGATCATGGTCGGGATCGAGCGGACGCCATACTTGGAGGTCGTCGAGGGATTCTCGTCGATGTTCAGCTTGACGATCTTGACCCGTCCGGCCAGCTCAGTCGAAAGCTCATCGAGCACGGGTGCGATTGCGCGGCACGGCCCGCACCATTCTGCCCAGAAATCCACGAGTACGGGCTCTTTGGAGTTGAGGACTTCCTCGCCGAAATTGGCGTCGGAAACGTGAGTAGTCATGGTTGTTGCCTTTGGGTTGAAAGCGGCGGTCTCTGTGCGCCTAAAGCTGGGTAGAGTCTAGTCTCGGGACAAGCACACTCACCGCATGGTGAAGCCCCTGGTCGCCGCCGCAAGCATGTCAGAGGGAAGAAACATCAATGATTCCAGTTGTGTCCAAAGAATCGCCGCGCGCACGTCTCGTCCGGGGAACAGCTGACCTGCAACCAACGCATATAATCCGAGCTGGGTTAGATAGTTCCCCGGCACGTCGCTTGCATCCGTTGGCACCGACGCATCGGACTTGTAGTCGATCACCGTTACACCGGTCTCGTCAATGACCATCCGATCCATTCTACCGTTCAGGCGAATGTCTTTCCCATCGCGCTTCGCGTCGAGCATGAAAGGCACTTCGGCGCGGCTGTTGGCGCCAAAATAGGCTGCGAGTTCGGGCCGGTCGAGAATGGCGATTGCCTTGGCGCCGATAGCCGCGTGGTTGTGAGGCATATCGGGCAGCAAAGCCAGCAGCGCCTTGGGCACGATGTCGGGCCACAAAGCGCGATCGATACCGCCCAGATGCTGCAGCATCGCATGCAGCGCAATGCCCTCGCGCCGCGCCGTCTCGGCCTCGCGCACCTGTTCGGCCAAGGTATCCAGCGATAGCAAGCGCGAGACGTGACCACGCGCGTTCGATGGCGAGACTTCCTCGACTAAGGTGGGACCGGGCACCGGTTGCAGCAGCAGCGGTTGCATGGTTAAGACGGTCGTTGGCGCCTTGGGGGTCACGGCGGCGGGTGCTACGCGCTGGCGCGGATAAATCAGACTGGTCTCGCGGCCGTTACTATCAAGCAGGCGTTCGGCCAGTGGGCGCAATGTGGTTTCGATGGCTTCATACCAACTTCCGGCCAATTGCTTGCCGGCGTCGGAGCCGGGCGTCAGCGTGCCGGTGACATAGAGCTCATCCTCGGCACGGGTCATGCCGACATAGAGCCGGCGCCAGTATTCGGCGAGGATATTGTCATCGACCACCTGCTTCAGCGGCAGGGTACTGGACAGGTGTCCCGCTTGGCCGCTGGCATGGATCAGCAGCGGCCCGGGCGCATCGGCGATGACATAGACCGATTTGCCGACCATTTGCGGCCGTGGCTTGGTCGCGGCGTCGGCGAGGATGACGATGGGCGCTTCGAGGCCCTTGGCCCCATGCACCGTCATCACCCGCACGCCGCCGCCGGCTTCCGGCAGCTCGCGCTTGATGGTGCCCTGCCGCTGTCGCATGCTGGAAACGAAGCCTTGCAACGAGGGCTGGGTGCCCTGCTCATGCTTGAGCGCCAGCGACAGCAATTCGGCAAATACATCGTCCACTTCATTGCCCAGCCGGGCATGAAAGCGCTTCAGCCCGCCCTCGGCATAGAGCACCTGCGACAGGAATTCGAAGGGACGTTCGAAATCGAGCTCGCTGCGCCAGCGGGCGAGGCGCGCATAGGCATCGGCGCAACTCGGCAGAGTGCATTGCGCCAGCGCCTGCCACAGCGTTTCGCCTTTGGGCCGCGGCTGCGCCACCGTGAGCAGATCGTCCTCGCTGACATCAAATAGCGGCGAGCGCAGCAGGGCGGCCAGTTGCAAGTCATCGGCGGTATTGAGCAACACGTCGCACAGAGCCAGCATGTCCATTACGGCGATATGGCCGGTGACCTTGAGCCGGTCGGCACCCGGCGTCGGCAAGCCGGCCAGCCGCAGGGCTCGGATGATTTCCTGGAACAACGCGCCGCGGGATTGCACGAGAATCAGCACGTCATCAGCGCTGATGATGCGGCCGCGTCCGGTCAGCGGTCGGCGCGCAGTGATCCATTGCTTGATCTCACTGGCGATGCGGGCCGCCACCTGGCGCGGCGCTGTCTGTTCGGTTTCGAGCGCCGTGGTCGGCCATTCACTGCCGGGCGGCGCATCGGCGGCCTGCTGCAGCGGCGGCCACAGCGTGACGCTGCCGCCGAGCATGGTGCGGGCGGTATCGTGATGCACCGGCTCGGTTTCGAGCAAAGCCGACTGGATCGCTGGATTGGCGCTGACCAGATCCACCGCTTCGAGAATTTCGGGCAGGGTGCGGAAACTGGTGCGCAGCGGCACCGGCTCGAACAGCGCATCGACCTGCGCCGCCCGCTGGCGGTATTGCCGGCCGGTCTCGCCGAACAACGCTGGATCGGCGCCCTGGAAGGAATAGATCGACTGCTTCTGGTCGCCCACCGCAAACAGCGAGCGCGGCCGCTGCACCGCGCCGGCCCCGGCGAAATACTCGTCAGCTATGGCCTGCACCACGCGCCACTGCTCGCCGTTGGTGTCCTGGCTTTCATCGACCAGGATGTGATCGATGGCGGAGTCCAGCTTGTAACGTACCCATTCGCCGGATTCGTGGCTGAACAGGTCAGCCAGCTTTTCCACCAGATCGTCGAAATCCAGCAACGAGCGGGCACGCTTGCGGTTTTCATATTGCCGGGCCACCGCCATGACGATGTCGAGCAGCGCCTCGCTGCGGGCCACCAGCGCTGCGGCACGGCGGCTTTCGCCGAGGGCAGCAAGACGCTCGGCCTCGGCGATCAGCGTATCAGCAAGGGTTGGATCGGCGGTGGTGATTGCTTTGACCGGGAAGCGGGCCGGCACGGTTTCGTCGGCGGTCAGGAAAGCGCGCATCCAGCCTTCGGGTGACGGATTGTCCTGATCGAGCGCCGCCAGCTTATCCTCTAGGCTGCGATTGCCGCCTTTGGGCGGGCAGATGGTGAACAGCTGGGTGATCTCGCCCGGCCCGACCAGCCGCTTGCCGATGATTGCGGCATTGAGTTCGGCGAGAGTCAGCGTGGGTCCGACCAGCTTGCGCAAGTTAGCCTTGGCGCGCTCGGCATCCGCCAGCACGGCCTTGAGCTTGCGCCCATCGGCGAGTGCCGCGTCAATGGAAGTGCGGATCTGGTCGTCGCTCAACGTCTCGAACAGCGTTTCGACTGCACCCTCGGCTCCGATGCCCTGCGCCATCACCGTCTCGCGGGCCGATAGCAGCATGGCCGAGCGCTCGTCATCCTCGATGACGGCGAAATCATAGGGAACACGGGCTTCGAGCGGGAAACGGTGCAGCACCGATTCGCAGAAAGCATGGATGGTGACGATCTTGAGCCCGCCGGGTGTTTCCAGCGCCTTGGCGAACAGCGTCCGGGCCCGTTCCAGCAGCAGGCTTGGATAGTTGGCGCCCTCGAGCTTAATCAGTTCCGCGTTGAGCAAGGCTTCGTCCATCACCGCCCAGCCGCCGAGTTCCCTCGCCACGCGGCGGCGCATTTCGGCGGCGGCGGCCTTGGTATAAGTCAGGCACAAAATCGCCTGCGGCTCGACGCCACTGAGCAGCAGGCGCAGCACGCGTTGTGTCAGCACATAGGTTTTGCCCGAGCCGGCATTTGCCGACACCCAGATCGACCATGACGGGTCCGCCGCGCGCGCCTGGTTGCGGCTGGTGTCGGACGGTACTTGCAGCGTGCCGCGTTCGCTCATGGCACGTCCTCTCCATCGACCGAGGTCCATTCGGCGACGCGGGCCAGATGGTCATAGGCGCCGGCAAAGCGTTGACCGGCAAGCGGCAGCAAACGTGACGGCATCGGCGTGTCGCGCATCAGGAAATGCTCGATGTGGCTTTGCATGCGCCGGGAAATGTCGTCGGCAGCGCTCATGATGTCGTGCCCCTCGGCGGCGATGAATGGCTTGGGGATGAAAGCATCCGGGCCGAGGCCGACCTTGATATAGGTCAGCGCCGACGTGCTGGCCGGGGCAACGCCCTTGAGCGTGCCGGCGTGCGCCATCTGCGCTTCGAGCAGTAGCTGCGGCACTTCGAACGCCTGCATCGGTCCCTTGGAGGGTGGAGAGCCGGTCTTGAAGTCGATGATCTCCAGCGTGCCGTCGTGCAACTCATCGACGCGGTCGGCACGGCCGCTGAGCTTGAAACCCTCGCTCAGCGCGAGCCGCCATTCGCCGTCGATCTCGGCATGGCGTTGTTTGACCAGAACGTCCCGCGCTCGCTCGTAATCGAGAAACTGCCGCGCCGCGGTGGCAAAGCGCCGGAGCCAGATATCGCGCCGCTCGGCGATGGCTTCGAGCCCCGCGAATTTCTTCCGCGCGATGGTATCAAGCACATCGGCCGCGTCGGGCGCCATTACGGAATGGCCGGACTCGACGAAGGCGGCGAAGATGTCGTGGATGATAGTGCCGCGCTCGCGGGCATCGGGCGCATCACCCAGCGGATCGAGCGGCCGAAGCTTCAGCACATGCTTGGCATAGATGTCATAGGGCGAGCGCATCAGCGTCTCGATCTCGGTGACCGACAGGGCACGAGGCCGCTGTCTTGCGGGGGGATTGGGCAGCGGTCGCGGCGCGGACGTGATTACCTCCACCGCATCGAGACGGCGGGCCTGATCGATCCAGACCTGGCCCTTGGCCTGCCAGCCTTCGGCGGTGGTCTTGCCGGCAAAAGCTTCCAGCCGCTGCACCAGCCGCGAGGCAATCGCTGGGCTCGACCCGACGCGATCGGCGAAGCTGACGATGACTTCGGCATTACCCATGCCCTGTGCAAAGTCGTGGGCGGCAAGACCCTGCAGGCGCTCGGGTGGCTGCAGCCCGGCGGCCAAGCGCATGCCGCGGCTGAGCCAGGGGCCGGGGTCGGCAGGCTCGGGCCAGATATCCTCGTTGAGCCCCGCGAGAATCAGCAGGTCCGGATGCTGCAGGCGCGCTTCGAGTTGGCCCCAGATGGCAATGTCATTGCGCCGCTCTTCGCGGGTGCGGACCTGAAAGCCGGTCATCAATGCTGCAAGCACGCCATCGAGACCGCTTGGCGCAAAGCGATGACCTTCGCCATGCTGCGCCGCCATTTGCGTCGCCCAATCATCCAGCTCCCGCCGCCCCGGCAGTTCTGCGCCATCGGCGACCACGTCGAAAGCTGCGCAGAGAGCGGCGGCAAAATCGCTAGCGCTGATGGATTTCTCCGCCAGCAGCGCACGCAGCGGCGACAGCGCCGTCTCGATGCGGGTGAACAGCGCCTCGATGGCCGGAGCATCATCGGGTTGCAGCTGTCGCGCCGGGTGTTTGGTAAGCTTTTTAACATTGGCGGCAAGCAGCACGCGCAGTCCGGCGAGGCCGGGATTGGGCCGCTGTCCACGCAGCAGGCCAAGCTCGATTGCATCGGTGAATTGCGCGACCTCGCCGCGCGGAAGGCCGAACCGGCTCGCCTGATTGCGGAGCAGGGACACGAGATCCACCGCGGCGCAGTCGTTGCCGGCCAATGCCAATATCTGGCGCAACAATCGGCCTGTCGCCGACTGGAACAGCGGTGCGCCGGCCGCGTCATCGACGGTGACATCGAAGCGTAGCAATTCAGCGGCGATGCGGCGTGCCAGATTGCGGTCGGGCGTCACGATACCGACGGTCTTGCGCTCTTCCAGCGCCTGACGCGCCGCCAGGGCTACGGCGCGGGCTTCCTCATCTTCGTTGCGCGCCCGGATCATCGATAGGCCCTGGCTCGCAATGGCTAGATTGGTGCCGGACATCCGGTGCTCGGCCCAGCGAGCAGTATCCTTGGTCAGCGCCAGCGCGTGATTGACCAGTACGGTACGCGGCGCATCGCTGTTAGCCAGCTCGGTCACGTCAGTGACGGCAATCCCGAGAACGCGCAGCAGGCGCGCGAGACCATATTGCGGATGTCCGTGCGGGCTGTTGGCGGGTTCGAGCAGGGCTGCATGATCAGCGGCGCTCATGCTGCAATTGAGCCCCGGCAGCACCACGGCGCCGCGCGGCAGGCCGTTGATCGCCTTGAGCAGGCGCGCAGTGGCGGCAATCGAGCCGGTTGAGCCAGCGGCGATGACTGGCCGGTCGCCAAACACCAGCGGCGCGGCGAGTGCCTGCCGGTCGAGCCTTTGCCCACGCAGGGCGGCGATATCGGCCTGCTTGTCGGATTCCAAGCGGACCGGCCAGAAGTTCAGCGCGATATCGAGAAAAGTCAGCGTTTGTTGCCAGTACTCGCCAATGTTGGCCTCAATATCTGGTGCCATGGCGCGGATATCGGCGGCGCCCTTTTCTTCGGTCAGCAGATCATCGATCAGCGTGCCGAGCGACTCTGCCATAGAGAGAATTTCCCCGGCGGTCGGCGGACTGGAGAATGCGCGCTGCCCGGCAGGCGAATTGGCCCACTGGTTGACAAGGCTGGACAGCACTAGTCGCCGCTTCAGCCCGCTCGCAGCCGGTAGCGGCGTCGGTGCATCGAACGGTGGCAGGAACGGCTCTTCGTCTTCGACCTCGCCGCCAAATGTGCGGATATCGGGCAGCAGGCCATGACCCAGCCGGGTAAATTCCTCGGCCAGCATCAGCTTCGCCCGGCGCGTCGGCACCACGATGGTCACATCGCTGAGCCAGAATGGTTGCGTCTGGTCGGCGCCAGCGAGCAGCGTGCCGTCGCTGACTTTTTCGGCTAGCACGCGCAGGAATTTTGCATGCGGCGCAATCGAGAAGACCGTCATGGCGCAAGCCGCTTTTCGGCCTCGGCCAGCCCGGTCTCGTCCTTGATCTGGAACCACGGCGCATCCAGCACAACGCCATGCAGCGTCTCGCGCTCCAGCGCCGCGTCGATCAGCAGGTCGAGCGAGAAAGCGCCGTCCGGCGTGCCGACGAACAGGCTCTTGCCGATCAGTGCCACGCCAACTGAAATCACCGGCGCGCCATAATCCCGGGTAATCAGGCCTTGCGGCGACAGGCAGAAATCGTGGCTGCGATTGAAGCCGACCGCCTGGTGCGGATGCACGCACAGCAAGACTATATCGTCCGGTGATTCATATCGGTCCAACATCCGCTGCATTGGCGCATCGCTAGCGGCAGGCCAGAATGCATTAGATTCCATGACGAAAAACGGGTCGGCATGCAGCATGGGCAGCGCCTGCTTGACCCCGCCGCCGCTGCCCAGCGCAACTTCTTCGCGGCTGACTTTGACGAGGCCGCCAAAATGCGCCAGCACGCCATGATCACCCGGCAAGCCATTGGCCACGAAACGCTTGGCTCCTTCGGCTTTTGCGTTGGCCATAATGCGCTCGATAAGCGGTAGGCCGGCGACCGGTTGCAGAACCATTGC
>JAQGKG010000411.1 GCA_028290245.1 Devosia sp.
TGCAAGAAGCTGCGCGGATTGCTGCGCATGGTGAAGCCGCACTTCAAGAACTTCGCGGATGAGAATGCCGCCGCTCGCGACGCCGCTGACCTGCTCGGCGGAGTGCGGGACGCCCGCGTCATGGTTGAGACGCTCGATGCGTTGGTGGCCGACAAGTTGGGCCATGCTGCCGCAGCCCAAGCCATCGCTGCACGACAGGTGCTGGTGGCTCGGGTGGAGCAACTGGCGCAGGACAGCGATCAGGCGGCGACGCTCAAGCAGTTTGCCAGCATGTTCAGCAAAATCGCCTCACGAATCGAGCATTGGGAGTTCACGGGCCGCGGCTTCGAGGTAATTGGCGCGGGGCTGGAGCAGACCTTCCGGCAATTTTGCAAGACGGCTGCGGAGGCGCAAGAGCATGAGACCGCCGAGGCGCTGCATGAGTGGCGCAAGCAGGCCAAGTATCATGGGCATCATGTAGCGCTGCTGAGCGGGGCGGCGCCAGATCTGCTGCAGCAGCGCGGCAAGCTGGTGGATCGACTGGGCGACGAGTTGGGCGACCATCACAACCTGGCAGTACTGCAGGACAAGCTTGAGCTAAGCGGATTGGACAATATCGAAGCTATCTTGGTGGCAATCGCGGCAAAGCAGCACGAACTCGCTCAGTCGGCGTTTGTGCTGGGCCGGCAACTGGCAGCTGAAAAGCCAGCCGCCCTGCAGCAGCGTTTTGCTGGCTATTGGCATCTGCTGCCCGAGGAGAACTGACATGGCACAGGAAATCGAGCGCAAATTTCTGGTGACTGGCGACGGCTGGAAGGCGCTGGCTCGAAGCAGCAGTCTGCTACGGCAAGGCTATCTCTCGTCCAACGCCAAGGCGACCGTGCGCGTGCGCAGTTGGGATGATGAGCGGGCGGCGCTGACGCTCAAGGGCAAGGCGAGCGGCATGACACGGGCCGAGTATGAATACGATATTCCGATGGATGACGCGCGCGAAATGCTGGAAATGGCGCAGCCGCATGTGCTGGAAAAGCGTCGGTATCTGGTGCCATTTGGCGGGCTGACCTGGGAAATAGACGTGTTCGAGGGGCGCCATGAGGGATTGGTAATCGCCGAGGTCGAGCTGACATCGGAAGACCAGGCGGTGGAAATGCCCGAATGGGTCGGAACCGAAGTCACCGATGACGAGCGCTACTACAACGCGAGCCTGTCGCGCACCGAGGGCATCCCATCGGTTGGTTGACCAGGTAATAGCCCTCGTGCCGTGACATCCGGCTTTTGTGCGACTAGAAGCGGGCAAAGCGGCAGACGGGAAATGACCATGTTGATCAGTGCAGACGACTTTGAGGCTATTGCGTCTGGGCGGTTCGACACGGCGTTTCGTCGGTGGGTTCGACCGGCGGCCAAAGCCGGGGGCACGCTGACCACTGCGGCTGGCGTGCTGGCGATCGATGCGGTGGATGTGGTGGCGCTCAATGCGGTCACGGCCGAGGACCTTAGGCGGGCAGGCTTTCAGGCCAGAAGCGATCTCGACGCGATGCTGGGCAACCGCGAGGGATCGCTGTACCGCATTCGCCTGCGCTATCTGGGTGAAGACCCCCGCGCGGCGCTGCGTGAAAGCGCCGACATCTCGGATGAGGACGCCCAGACACTGGCCCGGATGGACGGCACAAATCCCTGGGTGCGGCGTACGCTCGAGCTGATCGGTAGCGAGCCGGGGCTGCCTACCCAAGAGTTGGCCAAGCTGCTGGAAGTGGCGCCGTCCAAGCTCAAGAGCAACGTGCGGCGGCTCAAGGCGTTTGGGCTGACGGAGAGCCTTTCAGCTGGCTATCGGCTGTCGCCGCGCGGCCAGGCCTGGCTCGACAAGCCTATTGCCAGCGCTTGAAGCTCTTGAGGTGGTCGAGGCTCTTGACCACTGTCATGGTGAGCTTTTCGACACTGTCGGTCACCGGCAGGATCAGGACATTTTCGGTTTCGGGGTCCGGCACCTCGAGCGTCGCGAACTGGCTGTCGAGCAGGCTGGCGGGCATGTATTCGTGCTGCCGCTTGGCCATGCGTTCGGCGATGACTTCCCGGGTACCCTGAAGATAGACGAAGAGGATCGGCTCGCCGGCTTTTTCGACAAGGAACTCCCGGTAGGCGCGCTTGAGCGCAGAACAGGCGCCGACGGCCGCATCCTTCTTGTCGGCCGCCTCATGCAACGCAGTGGCCAGCGTATCGAGCCAGGGCCAGCGGTCCTCGTCGGTCAGGGGGATACCGGCGCGCATTTTCTCGACATTGGCCTCGGGGTGGTAGCCGTCGCCGTCGAGGAAGGAGACGTGCAAGCGGCGCGCGATGGACTGGCCGACCGTCGACTTGCCTGACGAGCTGACGCCCATGACGATGATGATGCGGGATGGTGTTAGCGTCATTGGAAATCCTAGACGGTCGCGGTGAAGGCGCCGTCGACATAAAGGATGTGGCCGTTCACGAAGCGGGAGGCCTCGGAGGCGAGGAATACCACGGACCCGCCCAGTTCCTCGGGCTGACCCCAGCGGCCCATCGGCGTGCGGCTTTCGATCCAGGCGTTGAACTTGTCGCCCTTGAGCAAGGCGTCGTTGAGTTCGGTGGCGAAGTAGCCGGGGGCGATGCCGTTTACGTTGAGCCCGTGCTTGGCCCAATCGACCGCCATGCCGCGGGTGATATTGGCCACCGCCGCCTTGGTCGCTGCATAGGGTGCGACGGAGGGGCGAGACAGTTCGGAGAGCAGCGAGCAGATGTTGACGATCTTGCCGGCGCCGCGTGAAATCATGTGTCGGGCCACCGGCTGACTGACGTTGAAAACCGAGGTCAGGTTGGTGGCGATGACCTGATCGAACTTTTCGGGCGGAAAGGCTTCGAGACTCGAGCGAAACTGCATGCCGGCATTGTTGACCAGGATATCGATCGGGCCGATCTCGTCTTCGATGAAATTTACCGCATCGTTGATGCTTTCGCGGTTGGTGACGTCGAAAGCCACGGCGTTGACGGTAGCGCCGGTTGCCGCAAGATCATGGGCTGCAGCACCGAGCGCTACGCCGTCACGGGCGTTGAGGATCACCGCAGCGCCAGCATTGGCAAGTGCCGTGGCCATGGCAAGGCCGAGGCCACGGCTGGAACCGGTGACCAGCGCACGTTTGCCGGTCAGGTCGAAGGGGTTGATGGAAGGCAAGGGCAGTCTCCGCTTTGCCGGGACCCTATGCAGACCGACGCACCGAGACAAGTCGTGCTTCCATACAAGGCGGCATATTCGGCCAAAATTTCCCCAAATACGGCTTCCGTCAGGGGCTGGTTTGTGGTCAGTTCCCCGCCGCGAGCCATGCACCAAGCGTGTGGTCATGACGGAAATTTCTCGGAAGGACGTTTGCATGTCGACAGCGGATATTGGCCTGATCGGCCTTGCAGTGATGGGCTCCAATCTGGCGCTGAACATTGCCGAAAAAGGCTATACCATCGCTGTCCACAACCGTACGGCCTCGAGGATCGACGATTTCATGGCCATGGCTACGGAACAGGGCCTCGACGGCAAGGTCATTCCCAAGGCGGACCTGGTGGAATTCATCCAGGCCATCAAGCGTCCGCGCTCGATCATCATCATGGTCAAGGCCGGCCAGCCGGTCGACGAGATGATCGAACACCTGCTGCCGCACCTGGAGCAGGGCGATGCGATCATCGAGTGCGGCAATTCGCTGTTTACCGATACGCAGCGCCGCTTCGATTATCTCAAGCCAAAGGGCATCGGCTATCTCGGCGTCGGCGTTTCCGGCGGTGAAGAAGGCGCGCGCCATGGCCCATCGATCATGGTCGGCGGCTCCAAGGAACAGTGGCACAATGCCGAAGCCGTGCTGACGGCCATCGCGGCTCAGTTCAATGGCGAAAGCTGCTGCGCTTACCTGGGCGAGGGCGGCGCCGGCCACTTCGTCAAGACCATCCACAACGGCATCGAGTATGGCGACATGCAGATGATCGCCGAAGTCTATGGCGTGATGCGCGACGGCCTCGGCATGAGCCCGAGCCAGTGCGCCGACGTGTTCAAGGAATGGAACAAGGGTCCACTCAATTCCTACCTGATCGAAATTACCGGCCACGTGCTGGCTGCCGTCGACGGCGAAACCGGCAAGCCGCTGGTCGAACTGATCCTCGACAAGGCGGGCCAGAAGGGCACCGGCGTATGGTCCGCGATTGCCGCGCAGCAGATGGGCGTACCTGCTACCGCCATCGAAGGCGCCGTAGCGGCTCGTTCGATTTCGTCGCGCAAGGACGAGCGCGTTGTGGCCGAGTCAATCTACGGCAAGCCGAACCGCACCA
>JAQGKG010000413.1 GCA_028290245.1 Devosia sp.
GAGAATAAACGTCCGCCCACGCGAAATCATCGCGCCCCATTCCGGCAACGGTGGCTGCGCCCCGAGCCCGATAAACCCGAGCCCCGCCGCGGTCAAAATCACCCCCGCCATATCCAGCGTCACCCGCACGATCATCGAAGACGTACACAGCGGCAAAATATGCTGCACAATCACCCGGATCGGGTTCGCCCCCTGCAACTGCACCGCCTGGATGAACTCCGCCTTACGAATCGTCAGTGTTTCAGCCCGGGCAATTCGCGCATAAGCCGGCCACGACGTGATCGCGATGGCGATGATCGCATTGTTGATCCCCGGTCCCAGCGCCGCCACGAAAGCCAGCGCCAGGATCAGCTTGGGCATCGACAGGAAAATATCGGTAAAGCCCATCAGCAACCGGTCGGTCCAGCCGCCGAAATACCCGGCCACCGCACCGACCAGCAGCCCCAGTGGCGCCGAAATCAGCGCCACCAGCCCGACGATGGTCAGCGTGATCTGCGACCCATAGATCACCCGCGAGAAAATATCGCGGCCCAGCTCGTCCGTGCCCATCAGGTTTACGCCCGACGGCGGCAGCAGCCGCGCCTGCAGATTCTGCCCGGTCGCCGAAAACGGCGCAATCCACGGCGCAAAGATCGCGGTCAAGATCAGTATCAAAATGATCAGCCCGCCCAGCGCCGACAGCGGGTTGCGCAGCAGCGCCGTAAACACCCGATAGGCGCGCCCGGCATTGGCCTGCCACTGCGACGTCGGGCTATCCTCCAGCAACCAGTCTCGCGAAAAAGTCATCAGCGGGCCCTCGGGTCGAGGACGCGATACAGCACGTCCGAAATCTTGTTGATGAAAATGAACACCGCGCCGATTACCAGCGTCGAGCCGAGCACCGCATTCATGTCCGCGTTCAGCAATGCCGTAGTCAGGTAATTGCCGATCCCGGGCCACGAAAACACCGTCTCGATCATCACCGAACCTTCGAGCAGCCCGGCATAGCTCAGCCCAATCACCGTGATCAGTTGAACTCGGATGGGGTTAAACGCATGCCGCCAGATAACCACGCGCTCCGGCACGCCCTTGACCCGCGCCGTGGTCACGAACTCCTGGTTCAGCTGATCCAGCATGAACGACCGCGTCATCCGTGCGATATAGGCTAGGCTGAAAAAGCCCAGCACCGAAGCCGGCAAGATCAGGTGGTTGATAGCATTGAGGAATATCTCGAACTCACCCGCCAGCAGGCTATCGACCAGCAATAGCCCCGTCACCGGCGACACCAGCCCGTCGTAGAAAATATCCAGCCGCCCCGGTCCACCGACCCAGCGCAGCCGCGCATAAGACAGTGCCAGCCCCACGAGGCCCAGCCAGAACGCAGGCATAGAATAGCCCAGCAGCCCAACCACGCGGATCACCTGATCTATCCAGCTACCCTGACGGCTGGCCGCGATAACGCCCAGCGGCACGCCCACCACGACGCCGATAATGATGCCGATCGTCGCCATTTCCAGCGTCGCCGGGAAAAACCGGCTGATATCCTCGACCACTGATCGCCCGGTCGAAACGGACTGCCCGAGGTCGCCGGTGAACACCCCGACCACATAGTGGAAAAACTGCACCAGCAGCGGCTGGTCCAGCCCCATCTGCACCTTGGCGGCTTCATAGACCGCATTGCTGGCCCGGTCGCCCACCACGGCAAGCACCGGATCAATCGGGATGACGCGCCCGATGAAGAAGGTGATGGCGAGCAGGCCGAGAAAGGTGAGGAAAACCGTCACCACGAAGCCTGCGATAGCCGAAACGCGACGGCCCCATATCCGCTTGCTGTGCGAAACCGGGGCAGGGGACAGGACAATCGGCGGTTCAAGGCTCAAGCGGAATTCCTCTAGCAAAAACAGGAATTTGCGCCCGCCGGATGATTCTCCAGCGGACTGTGAAGGGCTTCACATTTCGCTTTCACCATACAGAAAACTTTGCTTATATCAAAAAAATTATGGTGGTTGGATGACAAGCGGCGCGCTGGCCAAAATCGAAAGTGACGGGCACCCCAAGGTGGGTGCGCTCATTCGCGCCCGTCGCCGCCAGCAGCAGATGACGCTCGAAGCGCTTGGCAAAACGGCCGAAGTTTCGGTCGGCTATCTCAGCCAGGTCGAGCGCGATCACGCTACCCCGTCGCTGGGTACGCTGGCCAGCATTGCACGCGCCCTTGGCGTCGGCATCGAGTATTTCGTTTCTGCCCCAAAGCCAGAAACCGCGCTGACCCGCGCCGCTGAGCGCAACCGCTTTTCCGTCGATGGCTCCTCCATCATCTATGAGCGCCTCGGCACCGATTTCCCCGGCAACATGCTGTCCAGTTTCGTGATGACGGTACCGCCCGGCTATCGTTCCGAAACCGTCGCCCACGAGGGCGAGGAACTGCTTTACGTGCTCGAAGGCGCCATCACCCAGCGCCTCGATGGCGAGGAAATGGAAATGAGCGCCGGCGACAGCCTGCACTTCCGCGGCAATCGCCCCCATTCCTGGTCGAACCATACCGACTTACCTGCGCGCCTCCTCTGGACCGGCACGCTCACCCTCTTCCGCTCATCGGCCAAGCCCTCCCGGCAAGTCGCAGCGGCAGCAAAACCCGGCACCAAGCCGGTCAAGAACAAGAAAATCGTCAACTCACAGGAGAAACGCTCATGAAGATGCTTCGCGCAGCTTTGCTGGCGACTGCGCTGTCCCTGCCGCTTGCGGCTGGTGCAGTCTACGCCGCAACCCCCGCCGATGCTCTGGTCATCGCCCAGAACATCGACGATATCGTCGCGCTCGACCCGGCTCAGGCCTACGAATTCACCTCGGGCGAGATCAACACCAACGTCTATGACCGTCTCGTCGGCTACGAAGCCGAAGACACCACGGTTCTGGCGCCCGGTCTCGCGTCCGAATGGGTTGCCGACGACGCCGCCAAGACCATCACCTTCACCCTGCGCGACGCGAAGTTTGCTTCGGGCAATCCGGTTCGCCCCGAAGACGTGGTCTATTCTTTCACCCGCGTCATCAAGCTGAACCTGACCCCGGCTTTCATTCTCACCCAGCTCGGCTGGACCCCTGAGAACATGGCCGACATGGTCACCATTGC
>JAQGKG010000437.1 GCA_028290245.1 Devosia sp.
TGGCTGTAGATCAGCCCGATGTCGCGCTCGTCCCAGATCTTGTGGGTGCAACGGATGATGTAGTCGACGATGTCGGTATAGATGTCGTCAAAGCCATCCATCGACTGGCTGCGCGGGCGATCGGTCGGGGCCAGATCGGGATAATCACGGCGTTCGACCTGCAGCACGTTTTCCTCGTTGCGAAGAAACGGCGCGCCCTTGCTCTTGGGATTGGTCTCGGTGTCGCTCATGATCGCTCCTTGATCGTCTGCCGGAATGGCTTGATTGATATCGGTCCAGTCCAGCCAGTCACGTATATGACGCGCCACTGCGGCCGGATTTTCAAGCGGGGCAAAATGACCCGCGTTCGGAATGGTAAAAAATGGCGCGCCGGCAAAAGCGGCACCGTCACGGCGTCCACCATTTCGACCGGAGCGGGGATAATCTGGTTCATCACGATCCATGACGTCTCGACACGTAGCCAAGAGTGATTTTGCCAAAAAACTCTGGCAAATTTTGAATACGTATGCAAGATCAAAACGACACCTTCACGTGACGCTCGATGCTAACAGTCTGCTAACCAATTGACGCCTTCGGAGACCTGCGAATGACCCAGACCACCACCTCGCCCTTCCCCGGCGTCACCTATGTAAAAGCGCCGGAGCGCTCCTCGCTCGGCGACAATGCACCGGTCGAGACGCTAGTCGCCGAGATCATCGCCAATGTCCGCAAAAACGGCGACGCAGCCGTCCGCGAGTATTCAGCAAGGTTCGACAAGTCCGACATTTCGGTGTTCGAAGTGACGCCGGCAGAGCGCGAGCAAGCCCTGGCCGAGCTCGATCCGCAGACCCGCAAGGACACCGAATTTGCCATCGCCAATGTGCGAAAGTTCGCTGAAGCGCAGCTTGCGACTATCCTGCCGTTGGAAGTCGAAACGCTGCCCGGCGTGCATATGGGGCACCGCGTGATCCCGATTCAGCGTGTCGGCTGCTATGTCCCCGGCGGTCGCTATCCCCTTCTCAGCGCTCCAATAATGACCATCGTGCCGGCCAAGGTTGCCGGTGTCGACGAGGTCATCGCCTGCCTGCCACCCAACGCGCACAAGGCGATGATCGCTGGCTGCGTGCTGGCTGGCGCCGACCGTATTTTCAAGATCGGCGGGGCCCAGGCCATCGCCGCCATGGCCTATGGCACCGAGACCGTACCGGCCGTCAACAAGATCGTCGGCCCCGGCAACGCCTTCGTCAACGAAGCCAAGCGTCAGGTGTTCGGCCCGGTCGGTATCGACCAACTCGCTGGGCCATCGGAGATTTTCATTGTCGCCGACAGCACCGGCGACGCCGAAATGATCGCCACCGACATGCTGGCCCAAGCCGAGCACGACATCCGCACCCGCGTCGGCCTGATCACTACCGACCGGGCCTTGGCCGAAGCGACGCTGGTCGAGATCGAAGCCCAGCTGGCAACCCTGTCGACCGCCACAACTGCCCGCGAAGCCTGGATAAACTACGGCGAAATCACCGTCTGCGACGATGAAGCCGCGATGATCGCCTACTCCGACCTGATCGCCGCCGAGCACCTGCAGGTCCACACTGTCGACGCCAAGGCTTTCGCCCTCAAGCTGCGCAACTACGGCTCGCTGTTCATCGGCGAACTTGCCAGCGTGGTCTATTCCGACAAGTGCTCGGGCACCAATCACACCCTCCCCACCATGGGCGCCGGTGCCTATACCGGCGGCCTCTGGGTCGGGGCGTATGTCAAAATTGCCACGCATCAGTGGCTTAGCGAAGAAGGTGTCAAGCAGGTCGCCCCACCTGCCGCAAGGCAGTCCGCCAGCGAGGGCCTCGAAGGTCATAGACGCGCCGCCCAACTGCGCCTCGACCGCATGCAAGCAAAGATCTAACGGCCCGTGAGTTCCTCTCCCGTTTACGGGGGAGGGGGACCGCGCGTAGCGTGGTGGAGGGGGGAGCCCCACACAGGGAGCTATCGTGCGGTCACCGGATTTTATTCGCGAGCGCGCAAAGAACCTGCGCCACAGCATGACGCAACCAGAGCGGACGCTGTGGTTTCTGCTTCGACGCAATAGCCTGGGTTGGCATTTTCGACGGCAGCACCCGATTGGTCCATATATTCTCGACTTCTACTGCGCCGCACTGAAGCTCTGTATCGAGGTCGATGGACCTGTTCATGCCGAGCAAGCTGAACGTGATGCGCGGCGAACCATCTGGCTAAACAAGGAAGGGATCAGGGTGATCCGGTTGTCGGCTGACGAGGTCGAAACGCGGCCTGCCGCGGTCATTGCCGCCATCGCGCGCTTGGCACCCCCCTCCACCGCCTGACGGCGGTCCCCCTCCCCCGCAAGCAGGAGAGGAAAGCAGATCGGTTCAGCTGATCTTGTCAGCCTCAAGCCAAGCTGCCTTGAGCTTTTCGACCGTAAATCCCGGTGCTCTTGCCGCCGTCAAAACCGGCACTTCCTTACGCATCACGACGTCGATCGCCCAGGCCATGCGGTCGATATGCTCGGCGGGAACGACCACGGCGCCGTGGTGGTCGGCGTGGATCAGGTCACCCGGCCGCACCACCATGCCAAACACATTGACCGGGCAATCCAGCTCGGTGACATGCACGAAAGCGTGGCTTGGCCCGACCGATCCGGCGATGACCTGATAGCCTTCATCGAGCATACCGAGGTCCCGCAACACGCCGTTGGTGAGGGTGCCGGCTATGCCGAGGCCCTTGTGCTGGGCGACCTGCATTTCGCCCCAGAAACCACCGATGGCGTGGGGGAAATCCGTATCTTC